>CAISJA010000313.1 GCA_903885525.1 uncultured Opitutaceae bacterium | reverse complement strand
GGTGGCCGCCGATGGGCAGGCACAGAGTTTTGTCCCGGGTGCGGCGGTCGCCGCCGACTGGTGGCAGCTGTTTCACTCGGCCACCTTGGACGCCTTGGTCCGCCGGGCGCTGGCCAACAACCCGACGCTGGAGGCCGCCGAGGCCAGCCTGCGCCAGAGCCAGGACCAGCTGCGTGCCCGGCAGGGAATCTTTTCTCCGCAGGTCTCCGCCGACCTCGCGGCCCGCCGGGAAGCCACCGCCCCGGCGCAGCCGGGATCGCCCGCTGCCGGAGCCATTTTCAACCTGATGACGCTGAGCGCCAGCATCAGCTATTCCCTGGATGTGTTTGGCGGCGAACGACGGGCCGTGGAAGGCCTGCGGGCCCAGGTGGACCAGCGCTTTTTCGAGCGCCAGGCGGCCGACCTGACCCTGACCGCCAACGTGGTTGACGCCGCCATCGCCAGTGCGGCCTATGCGGCTCAGATCCGAGCCACGCTGGCCCTGATCGAGCTGGAACGTGTGCGACTGCACGCCGTGGAGGCTCAGGTGCAAGCCGGCACCACTCCGTACCCCGCTCTGCTGTCCATGCGCAGTGCCCTGGCGGCCCACCAGGGGGCCCTGGCGCCGCTGCGTCAGAAACTCAGCCAAGCCGAGCACCTGCTGGCGGCGTTGGAGGGGTTGACGCCGGCCGAGGCCACCCCGCCCGATCTCGATCTGGCCGCTCTCTCCCTGCCCGCCTGCCTGCCCCTCAGCGTGCCTTCGGACCTGGTGCGGCAGCGGCCGGACATTCTCGCCGCAGAGGCGCAATTGCGGATGGCTGGCGCCGAGATCGGCATCGCCACCGCCGCGATGTTCCCCAGTTTCAGCCTGAACGGCACCTTCGGCACGACCGGCTCCGGTGCCCGCGGGCTTCTTTCCGCAGGCGGGCGTTTCTGGAACGTCGGCCCCTCGGCCAACCTTCCCCTTTTCCAGGGCGGCAGCCTGTGGTTCGGCCGCCAAGCGGCCATCGACGCCTTCCAGCAGTCGCAGGCCGGCTATCGCCAGACCGTGCTGGCGGCTTTCACGCAGGTGGCCGACTCCCTGACGGCACTGGAGCAGGATGCGGCCGCCCTGGCCACGCAGGTGGAAGCGCGGCAGAACGCCGCCGAAATCCTCCGTCTGCGTCAGGCCAATTGCCAGGCCGGGCTCGTCGCCGGCCTCGACGTGCTGGACGCCGACGTGCAGTGGCACCAAACGACCATCACCTACCTGCAGGCGGTCGCCCAACGGCAGCAGGACACCGTCGCCCTGTTTGTGGCGCTCGGCGGCGGCTGGTGGAACCGCCCGTCACCTGCCCCGGGAGGACGGTCGCCATGAAGCACGGCGGCATCCTGCGGATCGGTTTCAAACTTCTGGTCAACGACAAGCCGAAATTCTCGGCGCTCCTGATCGGCATCACCTTCGCCGTCTTCCTCATGATGCAGATGACTGCGATGTTCGCGGGCATCCTGAACCGCGCCTATTCCACGGTGACCAACATCGGCGCAACCATGTGGATCATGGATCCCGCGGTCAACACGGCCAGCAGCTCCATTCCGCTCCCGGACTACCTGCTCGACGCGGTGCGGAGCATGGACGGGGTCAGCTATGCCGTGCCGCTCTTCATCGGCGGAGCGCAGGTCAGGTTGGAAAGCGGCACCTATCAGTCGGTGGTGGTGGTCGGACTGGACGACACCAGCCTGTTTGGCCGCCCCGAAATCGAGGAGGGCAACCTGCATGACATCTATGCCGACAACGCCTTCTTTGTGGTCCATGACGCGGAATTCACCAAGCTGGAAAACCCCAAGATCGGCACCACGTTCGAACTCAACGACCACCGTGGCACCATCGTGGGCATCGCCAAGGTCGCCGCCAACGGCCTGAACGGCGTCCCGACCCTCTACACCACCTTCAACCGCGCCATCGAATACATCCCGACCACGCGCTTCACCATTTCGTACATCCTCGTCCAGACCAAGCAACCGGCGGCGGCGGCCGAAATCGCGCGGCAGGTCGCCGCGCTCGGCTATGTCGCCCTGACCCAGGACGAGTTCAACCGCCGGATTTCCGATTATTACACCTACAAGACCGGCATCGGCACCAACATTCTCCTCATGACGGTCATCAGCTTCATCGTGGGGCTGTCGATCTCGGGCCAGACTTTCTATACCTTCATTCTGGAGAATCTGGAAAAATTCGGGGCACTCAAAGCGATCGGAGCGAAGGGGCGCGAGCTGATTTACATGATCCTCTTCATGGCGGGCTTTACCGCCTTGACCGGCTACGGCCTTGGCATCGGCCTAGTCCTGCTGGTGATTTCTCTCGCCCGCGCCCGCCTGCCGAATTACGCCGCGATCGTCACCTACGGAAATATGAGCACCGCCTTCGGCATGGTCGTGCTGATCGC
>CAISJA010000312.1 GCA_903885525.1 uncultured Opitutaceae bacterium | reverse complement strand
TCGGCGGCTCCTGCTTCCAGAAGGACATCCTCAACCTGACCTACCTCTGCGAAAGCTTCGGCCTGCCCGATGTGGCCGACTACTGGTCGCGGGTGGTGACGATGAACGACTGGCAGAAGCAGCGTTTCTCGGGCCGGATCGTGCGCGAGCTGTTCAACACGGTCGCCGACAAAAAAATCGCCGTGCTGGGATTCGCCTTCAAGAAGGACACCAACGACACCCGCGAATCCCCCGCCATCAGCGTCTGCCGCGACCTGCTGGCCGAACAGGCGAACGTCTGCGTGTATGATCCCAAGGTGCCGGCCGAGGAGGTCAGGGCCGACGTGCTGGGCCGCGGGCTCGATCATCCCCGCCTCACCACGGCGGACTCCGCCTACGCCGCCTGCGCCGGCGCCCACGCGATCGCCGTCGTGACCGAGTGGGACGAGTTCAAGCACCTTGACTACGCGAGGATTTTCGCCGGCATGCCCAAGCCCGCGTTCCTCTTCGACGGCCGCAACATCCTCGACCTGCCCGCCCTGCGGAAAATCGGGTTCACGGCCTCCGGCATCGGCAAACCGGCCTGACCGCCGGCCAAGAAGAGGATTGACGGAGCGGGAGGAAACCGGGCTTTTCACCGGTTCCTTCCCCTTGGTGCCATGCCCTCTCCCCGCGATCTGCCCATCTATGAACTCGAGCCGAGGCTCGTGGCGGCGGTGCGCGGACAGGGCCGGCTGATCGTCCAGGCCCCGACCGGCTCGGGCAAATCCACCCAGGTGCCGCAAATGCTGCTGCAGCACGGCCTGCTGGGCGAGCGCGGCGAGGCCGTGGTGCTGCAACCCCGGCGGCTCGCCGCGCGCCTGCTGGCGAAGCGGGTGGCCGAGGAGACCGGCACCCCCCTCGGCGGGCTGGTGGGCTACCAGATCCGGCTCGATTCGCGGGTGTCGGACGCCACGCGCCTCCGCTTCGTGACCGAGGGGATTTTGCTCCGGCAGATGGCATTCGACCCGCAGCTGCGCGGCATCAGCGCCATCGTCTTTGACGAGTTCCACGAGCGGCACCTGTACGGCGACATCACCCTCGCCCGGGCCCTGCAAATCCAGCGGACGGTCCGGCCGGACCTGAAGCTGATCGTGATGTCGGCCACCCTGGATGCGGCGCTGTTGCGGGATTACCTCGCGCCGTGCGACGTCCTTACCTCCGAGGGGCGCACCTTTCCCGTGGCGATCGACTACCTGCCCAAGCCGGTCAGTTTCGAGCATGATCCGGTCTGGGCCGTGGCCGCCCGCGCCTGCGAAAGCCTGGCTGGGCGCACGGCGGGCGACCTGCTCGTCTTCATGCCCGGCGCCCATGAAATCAGCCGCACCGTGCAGGAAATCCAGGGCTCGCATGCGCTCCGCGGCTTCGTCTGCTTCCCGCTGCACGGCGAGCTCCCCCCCGACCAGCAGGACCGGGCCGTGGCCCGCTACGACACCCGCAAGATCATCGTCTCGACCAACGTAGCCGAAACCTCGCTCACCATCGACGGCGTCACCGCGGTGGTGGATGGCGGCCTGGCCCGGGTGGCGCGGTACGACCCGCACCGCGGCATCAACACCCTGCTGGTGGAAAAGATTTCCGTGGCCGCTGCGGACCAGCGCGCGGGCCGCGCCGGGCGCACGGCCCCGGGCGTGTGTATGCGCCTGTGGACGGAACGCGAGCACGCCCTGCGTCCGCGGCAGGAGCTGCCCGAGGTGAAGCGGCTCGACCTGTCGGAGGTGGTGCTGACGCTGAAGGCGGCGGGAATCCACGACATCGGCAATTTCCCCTGGCTGGAAAAGCCGGAGCCCAGGGCGCTGGAAAGGGCCGAGTCGCTGCTGGAGGACCTCGGGGCCCTGCACGGTGCGCGGCGCGAGATCACCGGCCTGGGCCGGCGGATGCTGCGTTTCCCGACGCATCCCCGCTACGCCCGGATGTTCCTCGCCGCGCAGGACTACGGCTGCGTCCGCTCCGTCGCCCTCATGGCGGCGCTTACCCAGGGGAGGAGTTTTCTTCTCCGCAACGTCGACAAGCGCACCGCCGAGGCCCGGGCCGAACTCTTCGGCGACGAGCACGAGTCCGACTTCTTTCTCCTGATGCGGGCGTGGCGCTATGCCGACCAGGCGAATTACCAGGGCGACGCCTGCCGCCGCCTCGGCATCCAGACGCAGGGCGTCCGGCAGGTCGGTCCGCTCTACGGGCAGTTTCTGGAAATTGCCGCCGCCGAGAAACTCGACGTGGCGGAGAAGCGCTTCGACAGCGTCGCCGTCCGCAAGTGCGTGCTGCTCGGGTTCAGCGACCACCTCGCCCGCCGGCTCGACCGCGGCACGCTGCGCTGCGAGCTGGGGCAGGCCCGCCGCGGGCTCCTCTCCCGGGACAGCGCCGTGCAGGAGGCGCCGCTGCTGGTGGCCGCGGAAATCACCGAGATCGAAAGCCGCGGCGAAGTGAGCACCCTACTCGGCCTCTGCACCGCGGTGGAGGAGGCCTGACTGCGGGAGCTGTTCCCGGAGGATTTCCACGATGCCGGCGGCGTGGACTATGACGAGGCCCAGCGCCGGGTGCTGGCGCGCCAGGAGCGGCGCTTCCGCGATCTGGTGCTGGCCACCAAGCAAACCGCCGCCGAACCGCCGGAAGGGGAGGCCGCCGCCCTGCTGGCCCGCCAGGTCATGGCCGGGCGCATCATCCTGACGGAATGGAACGAGGCGGTGGAGCATTGGATCACCCGCGTCAACTGCCTGGCCAAGTGGTGGCCGGAACTGGAGGTCAACCCCATCACGGAGGCCGACCGCGCCACCCTGATCGAGCAGATCTGCTATGGCAGCTATGGGGCCCGCGACTTGAAGGACAAGCCGGTGATGCCCGTGCTGCGCGACTGGCTGCTCGCGGAACAACTGGCCGTGCTCGACGAGTACCTGCCCGAGCGCATCGAGATGGCCAACGGCCGCAAGGCCCGCCTCACCTACGCGCCGGACGGACCGCCGGTCCTGAGCGCCCGCATCCAGGAGCTGTACGGCATCAGCGCCAAATTCACGCTTGGGCACGGCCGGGTGCCGGTGAAGATCGAGGTGCTGGCCCCGAACCAGCGGCCCATCCAGGTGACCGACGACCTGAGCAATTTCTGGCGGGAGCAGTACCCGAAGGTGAAGCAGGAGCTGCAACGGCGCTACCCGCGCCATGAGTGGCGGTAGGGGAGGGGCGGCCCGGCTTGGCCGGGGAATGCCGCCCGGTCCACGGCTCTCCGCCGCCCGCTGCTCCTTGCCCCGGACGGGGCCGCGCCAAGATGTTTTGGCCGCATCCTGATTTCAGGCGTTTCTCGGGCTTGCCAGCGGGAGCGGATGTGATAGTGCTCGGGCATGTGTAGAACGCCGGCTAGACGTCGAGGTCGGCGCCAACTAGAACCCGTGTCCGCTT
>CAISJA010000311.1 GCA_903885525.1 uncultured Opitutaceae bacterium | reverse complement strand
GTGCATGGCTCGTAACCCGGGCAGGTGGCGGACCGCCGGTCAGGGTTTCTTGGGCGCGGCCGGCTGGGGCGCGACGGCGCTGGCAGGCGCGGTCACGGTCGGCAGCTTGGCGTCCGCGCCTTCCTGGTGCTTGCTCTGGTAGATGTGCGCGAGGTAAAGCCCGAACGCGATGACGAAGAATGCGATGGCCGCATTGATCGTCGCCTTGCTGAGGACGTTGCCGGTCTCCGCGCCGAAGGTGGATTCGGCCACGCCGCCACCCATGGCAGCGACACCGCCGTCCGACTTGGCCTTCTGCATGAGAACGACCAGGACCAGAAACAGCGAAACGAAGATCAGGAGAAAGGTGAAAATATCGATGAGCAGGCTCATAAAGGGGCAGAAGCAACGTAGTCCGGGCGGCTTTGTCAACCAAAGTTCCGGGCAGACATTTTTTCAACGAAAAGCTGGTGCCGGCGTCTCACGGCACACTGCCCTTCCCTGCCATGAAACGGTTTCCTCTCCTCTTCTCCCACGCGGTGCTGGTTGGCGCCGCCCTGTTCGCCTTCTGCTCCAGCGGCCGTGGTGCCGATCCTCAACCGGCACCTCCCCCACCGGACCTGCCGGTGTATGTCGATGTGCCGCCCTCCTGGCGCCCTTTCCTGGACGACGACATTGCCGAGGCGTTTGCGAGCCGGGTGCAAAGGGTTTTCCGGCAGCGCGGCTATGCCGGCCGGATAGCTTTGGTGCCGCGCCGCGATGAGCCAAAGCCTGCGCCGCCCCTTTTGGAAATTCGTCTGCTCGAATGGCGAATCGGCCGCACCGGCAATGCCGAATGCACCTTCTCCGCCACCCTGCAAACCGCCACGGGTCAAAAGTCGCTCGGCCTGATCGCCCACACCGCGATATTTTGGCCGAGCCGGGGCGGACGCTGGGGCCTGGGCCGCGCCCAGGAGTCGGCCAATGCCCTCGACGACGCCGCTGAACGCGCCCTGCGGGAACTCTACCAGCGGGTCGCCGAGACCGCGCTGATCCCGGGACTGGCCGTCAAGCACTGACCGCCCCCCGGGTCGGGCCTCGGTCCGGCCGGCAATCCGGTCGCGGCGGCGGGTGGCGACTTGGCGCGGCACTTGCGCCACTTGGCCGGCTCAATTTTCCTGCGGGCGGTCGTAGAAGATGCGCACGTCCGCCGTCTGGGTGTGCAGGAGCGTCGTGGCGAACGCGAGCGCCCGCTTCGTACTCAGGGTGGGATTGACGTCGGCACCGAAGATAAACCCCGGGCCGATGGTCCGGGAAAGTCCGCTGTCCCGGAGCACGCGGCTGACGGCTTCGCTCACCCCGCTGATCAGCAGGTGCCGGCCGGTCTGCCGCAGGTAGGCATGCAGGTTCTCCAGCGCCATGACCGTGGAGGCGTCGAGATGGCGGGCGTTCTTCATGCGCAGGATGAACACCTTGATCGTCTGGTCCTCGGCGAGCTGGCGCACCTGCTCCTGGAACAGGTCGGCGGCACCGAAATACAGGTCGCCCTCCACATGAATAATGGAGATGGCCGGGTGGGCGCGGGCCCCGGGATGGTCGAGGGCGGCCAGGTTGCCGCTTTCATTGAAAGTGTATTCGACCAGGATCGGGGTGCTGGTTTTCTGGAGGAAGAGGATGAGGGCGACGCCGATGCCGGTGTAGATCGCCGTGTCGAGCTTGAGGAAGAGCGCCGCCAGCAGGGTGATGCCGAGGACCGCGGCGTCGGAGCGCGTCGAGCGGAGACAGATGCGGATCTGGTGCCAGTTCAGCATCTTCAGGCCGACGCGGATCAGGTGGGCGGCGAGCGCGGCCACGGGGATGAAGTTGAAGATCGGCGTGATGAAAAGGAGCACCACGAGCACCACTCCGCTGCTCAGCATGGAGGAGATCTGCGTCCTGGCGCCGCTCTGGAAATTCACGGCGGAACGCGCGAAGGAGGAGGAGCCAGGCACACCGCCGAACAGACCGCAGGCGATGTTCGCCAGCCCCATCCCGGCGAGTTCCTGGTTGGGCTCGATTTTCTGCCCGCTCTTGCCAGCCAGCCCCTTCGTGATGGCGGACGCCTCCAGCAGGCCGAGGATGGAGATAGCCACCGCGGTTTTGAACAGGTCGAGAAAGACCTCCCACGTCTGGGCGCTCCAGTGGAAACCCGACCAGGTGGGCAGGACGGCACCGAGCGCGCCCTCGTCGCGCACCAGCCGCAGGGAGAGACCGGGGTGCACGAGGGTGACCAGCCTGGCCGCCGCCCCCATGACCGCCAGTCCGATCAGCGCCTCGGGCCAGTGCGGGCGGAACCGGCGGACCAGCCAGAACACGACCAGCGTCAACACGCCGGTGCCCACCGCCCAGTACGACACTTCACGCTCCAGCGTAAACGCCACCGCCTGCCAGAGGTTCCGCGAAAAGGACTGCCCGAGGGCGGCGTCGTAACCGAGCAGATTGTGCAGCTGGGTCGCCACCAGGAGCAGGCCGATGCCGGCGCTGTAGGCCACCACGACCGAACGGGAAATGAACTTGGTGATCTCGCCGAAATTGAGCAGGCCGGCGAGGAACTGCATCGCCCCGATCATGAGGGCGAGAAAGACCGCGAGTTGCAGGGGCGGCAGGCCCAGCGAGGCATAGGCGGCGATGGTCGCGGCCGTGATCAGGCTGATCGAGCTGGTCGGGCCGAAAACGTGGTGGTGCGAACTGAAGAACAGCGCCCCGACGAAGCCGCCGATGACGAGGGAAACAATGACGTTTTGCGGCGGCAGGTTGAGGATGAGCGCGAAGCCGATCGCCTGCGGGATCGAAACCAGGGTAAGCGTGGCACCGGCGATCAGGTCAGCCCGGAACTTCGCCCGGTTATAGTGCTTCAGCTCCCCGACGAAGGGCAGGTGCAGCCGGAGCATCCGCTGCCCCATGGCCTGGGCGTCGGCCAGGGTCTCGCGGACCGCATCCGGTGGAATCATGCCGCGACGCCCCTCACAGCCTCACGCCGATCTTCTCCAGCACGCGCTGCAGGTCCTCGTTGCCGTGGTACTCGATGATGATGCGGCCGCGCTTGGGGGAGTGGCGCAGCGTGCTGCGCGCCCCGAGGTGCGAGGTCAGCTTCTTCTCGATGTCGGTCAGGGCGGTCGCCTCGGACGGGGGCAGGCGACGGCGCTTGCCGGGGGCGCCCCGCCGGTGCGTGACGAGTTCCTCAAGGGCGCGGACGCTCAGCCCCCCCTCCAGGCAGCGCCGGGTGAGTACGAGGCGCTCGGCGGAATCATCGAGCCCGAGGAGCACCTTGGCATGGCCGACGCTGAGCAGGCCCTTGCCGAGATAGCCCTGCACTTCGGGTTCCAGGGAGAGGAGGCGGAGGGAATTCGCCACGGAGGCGCGGCCTTTGCCGACGCGCTGGGCGGCGGCGTCCTGGGTCAGGTCGAAATCGCGGATCAGGCTGGCGTAGCCGTGGGCCTCTTCGACGGGATTCAGGTCGGCACGCTGCAGGTTTTCCACCAGCGCCAGGGTGGCGGAGGAGGCGTCGCTCGACGCCATGATGCGGGCCGGGATCGACTTGAGCTTCAGCTGCTGGAAGGCGCGCCAGCGGCGCTCGCCGGCGATCAGCTGGAATTTGTCCCCCACCGGACGCACGACCACGGGCTGGAGCAGGCCTTCGGCGCGAATGCTCTCGACCAATTCGCCCAGGGAATCGCGGTCCATTTCCTTGCGCGGCTGGTAAGGATTCGGCTCGATGGCCGAAACCAGAATTTCCCGGTAGCCGGGCAGGCCGTCGGACGGGGCGGGTGCCGGAGCGGAAGCGGAAGCCGACGGCGACGGGGCCGCCGGCGAGGGGGCGGCGTGGGCCGGCGGCGTGCCACTGGCGATGAGGGCGCCGAGGCCGCGGCCGAGACGGGATTTTTGCGGATGAGCCATGGTATTATTTGCCCTGCGGGATGAAGAGGGTCTGCCCGACCCGGATGTGGGAGGGATCGGTGATCTTGTTCG
>CAISJA010000310.1 GCA_903885525.1 uncultured Opitutaceae bacterium | reverse complement strand
GCGGCGGCTCGGGGGGCGGCTCATTCAGCACCATCTTCTCCGGCCTGCTCGCCCTGCTCACGGGACTGCGGCTGTACGCCCGGCGCAAGTAGTCCGGAAGAAACCGGCCCGGCGACGGGTTGGTTTCAGCCGGCCGACAGATCCTGCAGCACGGCCTCGATGGACCGCATGGTTCCGGACGGGAAGAATCCGTTGATCCGGGTGATGACCTGCTGGATCAGGCCGTCCGGGCAGGAGGCTCCCCCGGTGATCAGCACCCGGCGGGGTGAGGCGGTTCCTTCGGGCCAGAGCGGATGCACTTCGATGTGTCCGCCCGCGCCGTGTCCGGCCGCGGGAAAGACGTAGTGTTCGATTTCGGCTCCAGAACGGATGTTGGCTTCGGATTGGATGAAAAAGGCCCGGGTCCCCAGTTTCTGGGCGCACAGGCGATAGAGCTGGTAGGTGTTGGAACTGTTCTTCCCCCCGATGATGAAGGCGGCATCCAGCGGCTCGGCCAGGGCCCGGGTGAGCGCATCCTGATTGACCTGGGTGGCGTAGCACAGGGTGTCTTTTTTCCCCGAGCCACCGACATGGAGCGGGCCGGCGGCCGGTCCGAATTTGGCCACGAATATCTCCTTGAAGTAGTCGATGATCGCCGAGGTCTCGTTCATCAGCAGCGTGGTCTGGTTCACCACGGCCACGCGGTCCAGGTCGCGGGCGGGATCGAATCCCGGAGTGGCTACCGCGGCGAAGCGTTGCGTCAAAGCCCGGCGCTTTTCCTCGCTGGGTGCGGCGATGAAGTCGCCCAGCAGCTGCGCCTCGGCGAGGTTGCGGATGATGAGGCAAGGGGCATGGCGCCGTGAGTTGGAGAACGTGGCTTTGGTCTCCTCGTGCTCACTCTTGCCGTGGATGATAATGGTATAACCTTCACGGCCAAAGGAGCGCGCCGCTTTCCAGACTTTTTCGACCAGCATGCACGTCGCATCGTATTGGGCGACCGGGATGCCTTTGCGGATGAGTCGCTTCTTGTCGTCGTCCGTCGCCCCGAAGGCCGGTATGATGACGATGTCCTCGCTGGTCAGCGTATCCCAGAGGGAAGTTTCCCGGCCGGTTCCGGCCAGCGGCAGCCCCGACACCGTGTAGGGGACGCCTTTGTCCGTCTGAAGAAAGCGCAATCCCCGGCGCAGGAGGTCCTCATTGACGAAAGGATTGTGGATCAGCTCGCTGAGCATGAAGACCCGGCGGCCGGGATTTTCGGCCAGGGATTCGTAGGCCCGTTCGATGGCGTTCTTCACTCCGAGGCAAAAGCCAAAATGGCTGGGAATCACGTAGTGCACGCCGCCAAAATCAAGGGTCGAGGGGCGGGCGGCAGTCCGTTCGTGAGTCCGGGCCTGCGCCTTGATCGCCTCACAGAGGCGGCTTTGGTAGAGGGCGTCGGCGTCCTTGTCCTGCCGGTAGATGTCGCGATTGCGGTCCTTTTCCACCCGGAAGCGGTAGATGTAATCGTTTTCCCCGAGGTGCAGATAGGGAATCTCGATCAAGTACGGCTCCAGGGCGGTGAGGGCCGCTGCCAGGGACGGACTGAGCGTTTTCGGGGCGGCGGGGAGCAGGGTCTCCAGCGTCCGGTACTGCAGACCGGCGGGGGCGGAGCCATGGACCTGGGCGAGCCAAACCGCCAGCGATCCGCTCCCGGGGGGGCAGGCGTAGTAGCGGCGGGGCGGGGTGAAGGAAGCGAACTGCGCGGCGAGCAGGGCCAGCGCCCCGTCCGGGTGGTCCGCCAGGAACGGGGAGCGCAGCCCGTCTGGCCCGGGGCTCACGACCACTTGATTGCGGGAGTTGAAGGCGAGGATCAGGACCGCCGCGGGTGGCTGGGCGAGGGACATGCCCTGACACGGAAACACAATCGCTCCGGGGGTCAACACGCGGCGCAGTCCGCGCTTGCGGGGAAGCACACAGCCCGCAGGCTGCCCGCATGGATCTCGAGGACATGCGACGCCACTATGCCGCCCGGTCGCTGGACGTGGGCGATCTCGACCCCAGCCCCTTCCGGCAGTTTGACCGCTGGATGCGTGAGGCCATCGAAACGAAGGTGCTGGAACCCAATGCCATGTCGCTGGCCACCAGCACGCCGGACGGACAGCCGGGCCTGCGCACGGTGCTGTTGAAGGGATTCGACGAACGCGGCCTGGTTTTCTACACGAATTACGACAGCGCCAAGGCGGCGCAGCTCGCGGCCAATCCCCTGGTGGCGCTCCTGTTCCTTTGGCTCCCCTTGGAGCGGCAGGTGGTCATCACCGGACGGGCGGAGAAGGTTTCCGCGGCAGAGTCGTTCCGCTATTTTGTCTCGCGCCCGCGCGACAGCCGCATCGGTGCGTGGGCCTCGCGGCAGAGCGAAGTGATCACCACCCGTTCCTTGCTGGAGACGAAGTTTGCCGAAATGAAGGCCAAGTTCGCCGAGGGGGAGATTCCCTTGCCCGGCTTTTGGGGCGGTTTCCGGGTTCAGCCGGCGACATTTGAATTCTGGCAGGGTCGCCCCAACCGGATGCATGATCGGCTGCGCTATGCGTGCCAGGGCGATGGCCGCTGGCTCATTTCACGATTGATGCCCTAGCCGGCTGGCGGGCTGCGCGTCAATCAGTCCCGGGGAGGATGGGCCAGTTCCCGCTTAAGTTATTTATGCGCCGGGCGATTAAAGGGTGCATCCTTGACTACCTGGGCCCCAGATTCCGTGCTGCGGCGGCTGTTTCCTGTTGGCGGCAGCCTCATCTCTGCGCTGGCGCTGGTGGTGTTGCTGGGGCGCTGCACCGGACAACCGGACTGGGTCAGGCTCGCGGTGGATGGACAGCCGATGTCCTTGGTGACAGCGTTCACCTTTTTCTGGAGTGGGCTTGCTTTGGCGGTGACGGAAACCTCCTTCCAGAGAATTGGCCGGTTCATCGGCGGCGTGCTTGCCATCATGGCGGCAGCGGTCCTCCTGTCCTCTGTCTTGGAGGGGGCCTGGGCACCGGGCAAAATGTTTTTTGCCGCTCCCGCGCGGTCCGGCGGAATCGGCTTCGATGGCCGGATGTCCATCCTGACGGCGCTCTGCTTCATCTTGTTGGGTGCCTTGCTCCATCTGGCGGGGTCGCAGAAGGCATCGTTGCGCCTGATGACCGTGCTGGCGTCGCTGCTTATTTCGGCAAGTTTTCTCGCTGGCTGCGGTTATCTGATCGGGCTGGATTCGGTGCAGGGGGCTTGGCGGCTCGCCACGATGGATCTCTCCACCTCGGCGTTGTTCGGTCTGGCGGGGACGCTGCTGTTGTTGTGGGTGATCCGGCGTACAACCCGACGCAATGAGGCGACCGCCCGGGCCCTGCCGTTGTTCACGCTCGCCCTTGGCCTGATTACGGTGGCGGGACTTGTCTCCCGGGCCAGCGGCCGGCAACTGGGCGACTCCTCCGACCGGCTTCTGCACACCTACCAGGTCATCAGCTCGATTGACCGGCTGGTGTCGGAGGTGGCACGGATGGAATCCTCCTCTCGCGGGTACGCGCTGACCGGGCAGACCACGTTTTACGGCCGGGTGTACGATCACATCGCAGAAATCCAAGCGATGCTGGACAGGCTTTCGGGTCTGGCCAAAGAAGCACCCAAGCAGATCCAGCAGGCGGCGAAGCTGCGGGAATTGGCTGCGGGCAAAATCCACTTCGCCGTCCAATTGCTCTGGGCGAGGGACGAGGAAGGGCAGGAGTTTGCCATGAAGCAATTGTCCGAGCAAAAAGACACCGTCGGGAGCGCCCTGACCCGTCTGGCCGATGAGATCCGGAATGCGCAGACCGAGCAACTGGGCCGGAGGCAGGATGAGATGCGGCGGACGGAGGAGGTTTCTCAAAAAGTCCAGATTGGGGCCGGCGTCCTGGCGTTGGTCTTGGTCTTGCTGGCCTTCGCGCTGGAATATCAGTCTGCCCTAGCCCGGGCCAAGGCCGAGATGGAATTGCAGTCGATGAACCAGTCGCTCGAGGAGCGGGTGCGGGAGCGGACGGCGGAGCTGCAGCAGGCCGTGGACCAGCGCACGGATCGGGAACGGAGCATGCGCTTTCTTGCCGACGCGATGCCCCAAATGGTTTGGGCCATGCTGCCCGATGGGGCGACAACGGCTTTCAACCGGAGTTGGTATGAGTACACCGGGCTCACCGAGGAAGAGTCGAAGCGCAGTTGGTGGGAAAAGGCGGTGCACCCGCAGGATCTCGCCGAGACCTGGCGGATTTGGGGCCTGCTCCGTCGTTCCGGGCAGGAAGGCGGCGGGGAATTCCGGCTGCGGCGGGCCAGTGACGGCAGTTACCGGTGGATGCTTTGGCGGGCGCGCCCCGAGCACGATGCCCGGGGAGTCCTGCAACGCTGGGTCGGCACCATGACGGACATCCACGATCAGAAGGCAGCGGCGGAGTTGCTGGAGGAGCGGGTCAATCAGCGGACGGCGGAACTGGCCCGGGTGACGAGGCTGCAGCGCGGTGTGCTCGACAGCACCGACTTCAGCATCATCGCGACCGACGCCAAGGGC
>CAISJA010000309.1 GCA_903885525.1 uncultured Opitutaceae bacterium | reverse complement strand
GATGTGGCCGTAGCCGACGAGGCCGAGGGTCTTGCCCCGCACCTCGAAGCTGCCCTCGGCGCTCTTCGACCAGCCGCCGCGGTGGACGAGGGCGTTCTTGGCCGGGATGCCGCGCAAGAGCATGATGATTTCGCCGAGGACGAGTTCGGCGACGCTGCGGGTGTTGGAATAGGGGGCGTTGAAGACGGGGATGCCCCGCCGCGCGGCGGCGGCGAGGTCGACTTGGTTGGTGCCGATGCAGAAACAGCCGATGGCGGCGAGGCGCGGGGCGGCGGCGAGGACCTCTTCGGTGACCTCGGTGCGCGAGCGGATGCCGAGGAAGTGGACGTCCTTCAGGGCGGCCTTGAGGGCATCGCCCGCGAGGGACTTGGGCAGGGATTTGAGCGCCGTGTAACTGGCGGTCGCCAGGGCCTCGCTGGCCTTGGCATGAATGCCCTCTAGGAAGAGGTATTTGATGCGACGTTTGTCGAAGGAGAGCTTCTGCATCGGACGGGCAGCATCACGGGCCCGCCGGCCCGGGGCAAGACCGGGCTGTGTCACCTGGGCGGGTGCGGCATGATATCGTGGGAGTGGCGCTCGCAGAGGCGGGCAGACTAACCCCGGCTAAGATCTTGGGCTGGCCAAAATCTTGCGTTTTCGGTTTCCGGGCCAAATAAACAGGAGAGGCTCGCGCACCGCGCCTAGATGCGATGAAGGTACTTGCTAATCGAGAATATTTTATGAAAGCCCCGATCATTCGCCAAGCCACCGTCGCCGACTGTGGCCAGATTGCCGAGCTTTTCCACCACACCGTGATGCGAACGAATATCCGGGACTATACCCTAGCGCAGGTTCGTGCCTGGGCGGAAGATGCACCCAACCCGGTGAAATGGAAAGAGCGACAGCGAAAGCGAACGACTTTCGTTTGGGAGGAAGGTGGGCGAATTTTAGGTTTTGCTGAATATGAAGCTAATGGGCATGTGGATGCGGTCTACGTCGGCGCTGATAGCCAGAAACGTGGCATTGCCACGCGACTGCTCGCCGAGATAGAACAGCTGGCTCGGGCGCAAGGCGTAGTGCGCTTAGTTAGCGAGGTGAGCATTACCGCCCGGCATTGTTTTGAAAAAAATGGCTATGTCGCGTTGGAGTCGCAGGACGTGACCTATGCTAGCTCGCAATTCCGGAATTATAAAATGGAGAAACGCTTGCTCACAGCAAGTGACTCGATCTGCTGAGAATACGATGAAGCCCCCGCATCTGCTGGCCGGCGCGGGCTTGCCAGCGGCGGCGGGATGGGTTGGCTGGGGGGCGATGCCCTCGCAACCCATTCCCGGCTCCACCGGCGCCGTGCTGACGTGCCTGCCCTCGGCCTACCAGCCGCACCCCGGCACCGGCCTGCTGCACCTGCCCCGGTTTCTCGCCAAGTGCCGGTATGTGCAGGAGCATGGTGAGCTGCCGGCCAGTTATGCGAAAAATTTCAAGCGCGGGATGGACCGGTTCCTCTGCCAGCACCTTGGGATTGATCCGGCGGCGGTCGAGCAGGTGGTGCGGGATGCGGCCACCGACGAGGAGATCGAGGCCGGGCTGAAGCGGCTGCTGCCGGGGGAGGTCCGGGCGGCCCGGTGGAACCGCGAGTACGTGCAGAAGGGCATGACCCCCGCCGGCCGGGAATTCCTCGCCGAGGCGTTGACCAACATGGGTTGTGCCGACCGCATCGGGCAGATCGCCAGTGTGGTCGATCTGATCGAGTTCGACGAGGGGCGGATTGAGTAGGATCGGGGGAGCCGGCACCGCCTCCTCAGGGTTGGGTGACTTTCAGGCGGAGGAAGACGCTGGGCGCAGCGGCGAGGGAAACGGCGGCCTGCCAGGTGTCGGTGCCGTTGGCGGAAGCAATTTTGCCCAGGGTGACGCCGACGATGGACCAGGCAACGAGGTCGGTGGAGGCTTCGACTGTGCAGGTGACATCGGTGATGATGGCGGGCCGGGTGAAGGTGTAGAGCCAGTTGGTGCCGTCGCTGGTCAGCGCGGGCAGGCCGGTGGTGGCGTCGGTTTTGGGGGCGAGGCCGAGGGCGTATTTCACGAGATTGGGGAGACCGTCGTGGCCGTAGACTGCGTTGGGGCCGCTCAGGGTGGAGTCGGCCAGTTCCCCGGCGGTGAAGGCGGCCTGTCGCCACGAATCGAAATTGGCGGTGACATTGAAACTGCGGTCGACGGCGGTCGCCGGGGCGTAGGTGGAGTCGCCCGCCTGGCTGGCGCGGAGGGTGACGCGACCGGTGCCGGTGAAACTGAGTCTGCCCTCGGAGAGGGTGGCGGGACCGGAGACGACGGTGTAGGTCACGGTCAGATTGGAATCGGCGGTGGCGGAAAGCGCCAGCGACGCAAAGGTAAAAGCCAGGTCGGGCAGGCTAGCGAACGTGATGGCCTGCGGGAGCAAATTGACGGTGAGCAGGGCGGAGTTGCTGGCGACGGAGCGGGTCGCGGTGAAGACCGTGTTGTAGGCGTTGACGGCGTAGCCGCCGGTGCTGGTGACAGTGACGCTGTAGCCGCCGGCGTTGGTGGCGGTGAGATCGGTGAGCGGGAGGGAGAGGCTGCGGACGGCGGTGGTGCCCGAGGCGCCGGCGAGGGGAGCGCCGTTGAGGTTCCACTGGTAACCGAGGGGCAGGACGGTGGTGCCGGAAAGCGTGGCGCTGAACGTGGCGCTGCCCCGGGCCGGGGCGGTCAGCGGCCCGGGCTGGCTGGAAAAGGAAGGGAGTGCCATGGGATTGGCGATGCTGATGACATTGGGACTGCCGGCGGAGCCATAGGCGTTGGTGACCGTCACGGTGTAGGCGCCGGCATCGGCGGCCGTGACACTGGCGAGAGCGAGGCTGGTGGAGTTGGAGTTCGGCACGGTGACGCCGTATTTTTTCCAGGCGTAGGTGAACGGCGGTGTGCCGGTGACGGTCACGGCCAGCGTGGCCGCGTCGCCGGCGAACAGGTTCACGACGGCGGGCAGGGCGAAGGCGGGCAACGTCGTGGTGCCGCCGCCGGCGGCCGGCACGGTGACGGTCTGGGTGGTGATGGCGGGCAAAGTGCCCACCGTGAGGGTGGCGTCCGCACTGGTGACGGTGCCGGCGGTGTTGCTGACGACGCAGCGGAACTGGTCGCCGTTCATGGGCGCGGTGGTGAGGATATTCAGAGTGGCGGTGGTCGCCGTGGTGTAGGCACCGCCGTTGGCGAGGTCGGCCCAGGTGGAGGAGCCAGCGGGTAGCCGCTGCCATTGGTAATGTTCGTAGCCGAAGGTCGCGGGTGCGCCGGCGGCAGTGACGCTGAAGGCGACCGTGTTGGGCGCCGCGACATTGCCGGCGGCGGGCTGAGTGAGCAACTGGGGCGGGAGCTCGTGCACCGTGAGCAGGGCGGGAGTGTTGCGGCACAGGCTGCTGGTGGCGGCGGCATGGTTCGGATCGACACGCAGAATGGTATCGCGCTGGAAATTGCTGGTGGCGGTGCTGGCTCCGTCGCTGACCACGCAGTAGAATTGATCACCGTCCATGGCGGTCGTGGTGCTGACGGTGAGCGTGGCAGAGGTGGCGCCGGAGTACACGCCGGGCGAGTCAGCGAGGGGATTGCTGGTGCTTGTCCCGGCGGCGATGCGGAACCACTGGTAAGTGAGCGGGCCCGGGCCGCTGGTGCTGGCGGCGACGCTGAAGGTGGCGGTGCCAAGGGCCGGGGCGACCTGGTCCCGGGCCGGGGCGGTGAGGGTGACGCTGCCGGCGGGGCGCACGACCTCGACGACAAAGTGGGCGAAGGTTTTTTTGCCGGCGAGGGTCTGGGCCTTGAGGGTGAAGAAATGCACGCCGTCAGGCAGGCCGGCCAACTGCACAGTGCCGCCGCTGATGGTGGCGCAGGCGGACGCTGGCACGAGGGTGACCGCCGGGGCCGGCCCGGCGGCGACGGTGGTGGTGTAGCCGAGGGAGGCGGTGCCGTCGGTGCTCAGCACATAGCCCTGGCTCAAGGCGAGGGTTGGCGTGGGGTTGCCGTCGAGATCGGCGAGCCGACCATCCACGCTCCCGCGGTAAGCGGTGTCGCAAAGGAAGGGAACCTGATCACGGAAGCCGACGTGGTCGATGGTCTCGGCCTCGGAGAACTGGGCGGCGGAAGCCTCGATGCTGGCGTACACGGTGTTCACCTCGGCGAGGCTGCGGGCGATGTAGACGAAGCCGACCTTGAAGCGCTTCGGGGCCGTGGTGTAGTCGGGGCTGCGCGCACCCTGGGTGTCCACAATTTGCTGGTGGTCAAAGGTGCTGACCGACGAGCTGCCCATGGTGGTGTCGGCCTGGTAGACCGGATTGTTCAACAGGTAGGTGGTCGGCCACTCCGCACGCAGGCCGGCGAGGTAGAGGGCCGCTTCGGACAGACGCTGGAACTCGTTGTGGCGGGCGCGATCGATGCGCTGCCAGTGGAAACCGTCCGCGGGATTGCCGCGCACGACCAGGTCGCTGACGCCGTTGTCGTCGGAATAGATGCGGCTCATCTGGCAGTCGATGGTGCTGTTTTCCGCCCAGTGTCCGTCGGAGAGGGCGGTGGGCCCAGGGGTGGAGCCGTAGAAGACGCGGGCGGCCCAGGCGTGGCCAAGCTCATGATCGAGCACGCCGAGGAAGGCTGCGCCGACGGCGCCGCCGTTCTGATTGTAGCGGCAGAAATCCACGGTTTGCAGGGTCGGCGGGTTGCTGGTCGTGCCCGGGGTGGCGATGCCCGTGGCCTTGAATTGATGATCGATCCAGTTGGGCACCTGGCTGGAGCCCGTGTTGGCCATGAAAATCATGGCGAAATAGGTGCCGGGAAAATGGGCGGTGGTAAGGGCGAAGTAGTTGGCCAGATTCGGCCAGGTCAGGAGCGTAGGATCGGGCGTGTAGAGGGCGTTGTAGGCGGCGGTGGGGTTGGACCAGGGGATGGTGGTGTCGATGACGAACACGGCATGCTCGGTGTGGTAGAGCGTCGGGCTCAGCTGCACGAGCGGGGTGGTGGCGGGCGCGAGGGCGGGCAGGGCGAGCCAGGCGAGCATGCGCCACCCGGCAGACCGCCGCCGGGGCTGGTCGGGCGGAACTGCGGAAGGGCGGGGAGTATCCGGGGTTGGCATCGGGCAGGGACGCAAATTTCTGAATGAGCCCTGAGGATCGGCACAATATTTAGAAGAGTAATCCTAAACCAGAGCCGTCCCACAGCTACGGCTGAACTGAGCGAAGAAAGTGGCTCGGTTGAATGATTTTCATCTGCCACTAGGCAGGGGTGAAAAAAAGAAAAACAAAACAACCGAGCCGCCGG
>CAISJA010000308.1 GCA_903885525.1 uncultured Opitutaceae bacterium | reverse complement strand
GACCTCGAAACCTAATCGGCGCTGGACACTTCACCGTCCAGACCATGGTGCAGGAGGCCATGCACCGGGGGGCCTCGGGAGGGGAAGCCGCACCGATCATGCTTCGCGCCGGAGTGCAGAATGGAGAGCTACTCCTCACCGTAACCTGCCCTGCGCGGCCGGAGCAGGCGACGCACCCCGAGGGACCACACCTGCTCCAGACGCGGGCCCGGTTGCGGCTGATCCATGGACCAGCCGCCAGCCTGACGATCGCCCTCACCCCGCCCCAGACCCTGATGCTCGCCCTGCGCCAGCCGGCGGCGGGTTCGATTCCGGACCTTCTCCCCACCGCCGGCGCACCCCAGCCCCAGGTCAAAGCGGGCGGCCTGGACCTCGACGACTACCTTCCCCCCTCCACTCCGGAGGTCCACGCTGGGCGGAATCGATGGCTGGGGCACCCTCGCTATTGGCTCGCCCAGCTGGGCGTCGGTTTCTGCCTCTGGAGCTACCTGACCTTTGTCGAGGCCTCCGACCCCGGCGTACCCGCGCTCACGGCTGCCATCCAGTGGCAATTCCTGGCCGTGGTGTTCAGCCTGGCCGCCAGCACTCATCTCCTGCGAGGCATCATCCTGCACTATCGGCTGCACCCCCCGGTCCGCCCGATTGTGCTCCTCTGGCTGGTGCTGTGGTGCTTTCCCTGCAGCGCCGTCCTGGCCGCCCTGTATTTCTCCTTAAAAGCCAGCTTCGGGCTCAACCTTTTCCTCGGCGGGAAATTTGTGCTCAGCTTTCTGCTGTTCTATTTCCTAGTCCATCTCCTCTGGCTGGCCTGGTATGGTGTCTGGCATTACTATGCCCGATCCCGCGCCCAGGCGCTGGCGCGCCACCGTCTCCTGCAGGAACGGGCGCAGGCGGAGATGGAGGGCTGGCAACTGCAACTCGGCACCGCGTTGTTTTATGAGAACCTCGGTGTCGTGCGGGCGCTGCTCCCGCCCGAGTGCCGGCGCCCCCACACCGCGCTCGGCCTCCTGGCCGGTCTGCTGCGGGACTCCCTGGCCCTGGCGCAACAGGACACCACCGCCTTGGCGCAGGAATTGCGGACGGTGGACGGCTATCTGGCCATCGAGGTGCTGCGTCACGGAGACCGTCTCCGGATCCGCCGCGCCCTCTCCCCGTCCGCGTTGCGCCTGAGCGTGCCCCCGTTTGTCGTGCAAACCCTGGTGGAGAATGCGATCAAGTACGGCATTGCCCGCCGGGAGGAGGGAGGCGAAATCGCCCTCGAGGCCGAAGCCGTTCCGGGGTGGCTGCTCGTGCGCGTCACCAATCCCGGCACCCTGGCCACCACCAGCGAGTCCACCGGGCTCGGCCTGCAAAACGCCCGCAGCCGGCTGGCCCTGCTTTTTGGACCGCAGGCGGAAGTGATCCTCCGCCAGTCCGCTCCGGATCTCGTGGTGGCCGAAATCCGGGTGCCGGCAAGGCCGGCTCCGGAGGTCGTCGCCCCCGAATCGGCCGCGCCTGGCCTGGCCTCCGCCGCCCTGCCGGCGGGTGCCGGAGCCTCCGACTCCCTGTCAGGATCCGGAAAGATCGCCTGATTCGGCCCGCGTATCGCCCATTCATGGGGGAATGTGACCGCCGGTTGTCCGGAGGGTGTGTTGGCCAGGCGCGGCTGCAAGAAAAGCGGTCTCATCCATCCACCTCTGCTTCCCATGACAAAACTGACATTCCCTCTGCCCGTCTTCCTCCGCCGCAGTTTGCTCTGCGCCGCCCTGGCCGGCGGCGCTCTTTCCGCGGCAACACCAGACGCCGAGCCGGTGCCCGCCGAGGCCCCCGTGAAACCAGCGGGGCTGCTGGGCACGACCTACGCCACTATCACCGCGGAATACCTGCACCTGAACGACGGCCCGCCCAGTGTGGCCCGCGGCCTGCTCGCGACCTTCAACTACGCCCTCTCGCCCGGCCTCGATCTCGGCTACACCGGCGAAGACCTGCGCCTGCATGCCTCCGGGCTGAGCGCCTCCGCGGGCCGGGGCGCCTTCTCCGTGACCCGCTTTGCACCGGTGAACGGCGCGAATTTTTTTGTCATGGCCGATGCCGGCCTGGCGGTCCTGTCGGCCCCCGGCCGGGATGTGGATTCCTTCACCTATCGGGTGGGCTTCGGCCTGGAAAAGCCGCTCGGAGCGGACACCGTGCTCACCCTGTACGAACGGTTCCAGCGCAATACCAGCAGGTCGCTGCGCAACTCGGAAGCACAAGTGGGTGGAAAATTGACCGTCAAGCTGACGACCCGCTTGAGCCTGTCTCTCGGCCTGGAGAGCCGGGAAAATTATCCCCAGAAACACCGTTCCGGGGTCTACTCCCTCGGCATGGACTACCGCTATTGAACCGGCCGGACCGGGCGACCCACACCGGAGAAAGTCCCGATTCACTCCCATGAAATTGCCACCTGTGCTGTTTTTTTTCATCATGCTGGCCTCTGGCTTTGCCTCTGCGGCCTGGAGGACCTATCCTGATTCCCCCCGCTGGCTGGTCTACGCCAGCTTCGCCCTCGGCTTGTCCGTGGCCCTGCCGGGCTGGGCCTGGCTCGCCGGGCGGTTCGGGCACGACCTGCGGCCGAGGAGCGAGCGGTTCATGGGCTTGCCGGCGGGAATAGCCACCCCGGCCAAACTGCGTCAGGTGTTGGTCGATTTGGGTTGCCGGAACCTGCACTCAGCCGGCGGGACGATCACCGGCAAGCTCGGTCCCAGCCGCTGGTCGTGGGGCGAAGTCATCAGCGTGACACCGACGGCGGAGGGATTGCTGCTGACTTCGCACTCCACCTTTCCCGGGCAGATCGTCGACTGGGGGGAAAACCGCCGCAATCTTGACCGCTTCATCGATGCATGGTGGGTAGCCGGGGCCAAACGAACCTAGCCGGGCCCTCGCCGCCCGCATCCAGGCCTCCCCTGCTCCCATGGACGAAGCGTTCCCTTTCCCCCAGGCCACCGCCGCCACCCATGGCTGGCGGCGGTGCTGGCTGGGCACGCGCGGCTACTGGCAATGCCAGGGGCTCGGCATCGTGCTACCCAGCATCCTGGGACTGTTCTTCGGCCTGTATTCGCGCCATCTGATCGCGGACATCTTCTCGCTGACGTACGGCGTGCGGGAGGCGCTGCTGGGGCAGTTGTCCGCCCTGCTGGCGACCCTGCTGCTGACCCATGTCTTCCGCCTCGGCATCCTCTGGCTTCGATTCCGGCACTGGCGTGCCCGGTTTCTGATTCCTTCGTTGCTGCTCTGGTGCGCCTGTGCCGGGGCGGCACAACTCGGGGCCACCGGCCTGCTCAATCGCTTGGTGCTTGGCAAAAACTACTTCGCCGGCGAAATGCAGCCCAACATGGACAAGCTGACCAAGCGGATGGAAAAGCTGACCGGACCGTTGCCCGCGCCGCCGCCGCCGGAGAGATCCCCGCCGCCCGCCGTGATGCTGGTGGCCAATTGGTTGGGGGCATCCTGTTTATTCTGCCTCTGGGGCAGTCTATATTTTGGGATCAACTACCACCGTCACAACGAAGCCCGCAAGCGGGAGCATGAGCGGCTTCTGGCCGCCACCCGGGATACCGAACTCCATTCCCTCCGCACCCAGCTCAATCCCCATTTCTTTTTCAACAGCCTCAACACCCTGCGGGCCCTCATCCCGCGGGAGAGCGAGCGCCCGCGGGCGGCAGTGACTCTCCTCGCCGACCTCATGCGCGCCTCGCTCACCCTCGGCCGGCAGAATACGGTCGCCTTCGCCAACGAGTGGGAAACGGTCAACAACTACCTCTCCCTGGAGCAGCTGCGGCACGAGTCCCGGCTGAGGTTGCGCCGGACGATCCGCGCGGAAGTCCTGCCACTCGCTTTCCCTCCCCTCGCCCTGCAGACCTTGGTGGAAAATACCGTCAACTATGGCATCGCCCGCCGGGAGGAGGGAGGCGAAATCGCCCTCGGGGCGGAAGTGACCGAGGGCATGCTGCGGGTGAGCGTCACCAACCCCGGCACCCTGGCCACCACCAGCGAGTCCACCGGGCTCGGCCTGAAGAACGTGCGCGCCCGGCTGGCCTTGCTGTTCGGACCGGCCGCCATCCTCACCCTGGCCCAAACCGGGCCGGATCTCGTCACCGCCGAGATCGTTTTGCCGGCCATCTGGCAGGCCACCCCCACCGGCCCGACCCCTCTCTCCACATGAAAATCGTGATCATTGACGACGAACGCCTCGCCCGCGAGGAATTGCGCACACTGCTGTCCGACCTGCCGGAGCTGGAAGTCATCGGCGAAGCGGCCAATGTCACCCAGGCGCTGAAGCTCCTGCCCAGGCTGCAGCCCGATCTGATCTTTCTCGACATCGAAATGCCGGGCCGCACCGGCTTCGACCTGCTCGAGGCCCTCCCGCCACCCCATCCGCAGGTGGTCTTTGTCACCGCCTACGATGCCTTCGCCCTCCGCGCCTTCGAGGTCAACGCCCTCGACTACCTGATGAAGCCCGTGCACCCCCAGCGTCTGGCCCAGGCCGTGGCCAGGGTCCGGGGCCAGCTGGCCCGGCCGGAGGAGCCGGTCCCGCCCCCGGCCGACTTGTCCACCCCGCTGAAGGAGGACGATCGGGTCTATGTTCGCGACGGCGAGCGCTCCTGGTTCATTCCCGTCCGCACCCTTCATCTCCTCGAAGCCGAGGGCAACTATACCCGGCTGCATTTCGGCACGGAGACCGCCCTCCTCTACCGGACCTTGAACTCGATGGAGGCCCGCCTGCCCGCCGCGCTCTTCCTCCGGGCCAACCGTTCCCAGCTCGTCAACATCTCCCATCTCGACAAGGTCGAACCTTGGTTCAGCAACAGCCTGAAGGCGAAATTGCGCGGCGGCCCCGAGATCGAATTCTCCCGCCGCCAGGCCCAGCTCTTTCGCGACCGGCTGAGCCTGTAACCCCCAGGACCGCGGCTTTGGCTGTGGGCTGCGGCTCAGAACAGCCCGCCCTGCTGCAAGTCCCTGCGCTTCTCCGGATCCAGCGTGCTCATTTGCAGCAGCCAGGGAATCGTGGCCTCGGCGGATTCCGCCCGCTGCAGCAGGGCCAGCAGCAGCAGCGTCCCGCCGAGGGCGTCATACAGGGCGGCATGGTAGCGGCGGCGGTCCGCCGGACAATGCGCCGCCGCCAGCGCATCCAGCTCCGCCTGCAGGCCATGGGCGGCGACCAGCTGCTTGAGCTGGTGGCCGGCCGCACCCGACCGGAGCCGGGGCAGCAGCCGCCCGGTGTCGATCCACGGGCCCCACTCCGTCGCCATCCGCCCGGGCCGGGCAAAATCCGGCACCTGGCGCGGGTACGGCCAGACCGACTTGAGCAACGCATTTTCGGCCGGGGCGAAATGAGCGGCCAGCGGCCCGGTCGCCCGCAGGGCGGCAAAATACTCCCACTCGTCGCGGAAGGGAGCCTCGCCAGCCAGCGCCGCCGCCACCAGCCCGTGCACCGCCGTGTCCTCAGGCAACACCCGCCCCGTCGCGGCGCAACGGCGCGTCCGCGTGGCGGCGATGGTTCCGCCCGCCAGGGTGACGACGCCAAACTCCAGGATGCCCGACGTGCGGTTGCCCTCGAAGTCGAGGAAATGGATCGGGGTGTCGGCCCAGGGCATGGGAAGTCAGGTCAGGACGGGCAACATCAGCAAAATGGGGTTCGGACCATCCAGACATTTTTGTTCACTCTGTCCAATGCTCTCTGCCACCGGCCGCTAATTAATCCAGGCCCTGGCCAGCGGCGATTTCATCCGCCCCTTTTTCGGCCGGCCCGAGGTCGCGGTGGAGCTGAAATCCGACCGGACCCCCGGCACGCACGCCGACCGCGGCACCGAGGCGCTCAGGCGCCGGATGATCCGGGCGCGCTGCCCGCTCACGGATTGCCCTTGGCGCGGTCCCCTCCCTCAACTTTGCTTGCCGCATGAACGCCCGCCTGCCCGATCTCCTCGCCCGCATCCCCGGCCCCGTCAGCCCCACCTGGCCGAAGGGGGAGCCGTTTGCCATCGCGTTCCAACACGGCAGCATGACGGTGGAGCTGTACCGGCCCGCGGAGCGCGACACCCAGGCCCCGCACGATCGCGACGAGCTCTACTTCATCGTCTCGGGCACCGGCACCCTCGTGCATGGCGGACGGCGCGACGCCTTTGCCCCGGGCGACGTGTTTTTTGTCCCCGCCGGCCAGGCCCATCGCTTCGTGGACTTCAGCGCCGATTTTGCCACCTGGGTGGTCTTCTACGGCCCCGAGGGCGGCGAACAACCCTGAAGAAGGGGCGGCGGCCCATGGTGCCCGTGCTCCGAATCGTACTCTCCCCTGTCTGCCCGCTCCATTCCGGGCGGCCGAGAAAGGTCGCCGCCGCCCTCCTGAGATGAACCCAACCGGCCGCACTCCACGGTGCCTTCCGCTCCTCCTGCCTCCCCGTCCTCCCACCGGCTCTCTCCGCAATTTTCTCTCTCGGCCGCCTCTTACCGCCTCACTGCTCCCTTGTCTTCCCCGTCCGCCACACCTACCCGCTTCGCGCTGATCGCCGGCTTCGCCACCATCTATCTGGTCTGGGGCTCGACCTACCTCGGCATCCGCATCGCCGTCGAGACGCTTCCGCCTTTCCTCATGGCGTCGGGGCGCTTTTTCGTGGCGGGGCTGCTGATCGCCGCCTTCCTCGCCGCCACCCGGGGGTTTTCGGCCCGGCCGCACCAGTGGCGCGACAACCTCCTCATCGGCGGCTTCCTGCTCCTCGGCGGCAACGGCCTCGTGTCCTGGTCCGAACAGAAGGTTCCTTCCGGCATCGCTACCCTTCTGGTGTCGGTCGGGCCGCTCTTCATCGTGCTGCTGGATTGGGCGGTGCACGCCTATTGCCATGACGGCAAGCGCGGCACCCGGCCCAATGCCCTGACCTTTGTCGGACTCGGCCTTGGCTTCGCCGGGCTGCTGCTGCTCGTGGGCCCGGACCTCAGCCGCCAGGGCACGGCCGGACTCGACCCGTGGCGGGTGCTCGGCCTGATCGGCGCCTGCCTGTCCTGGAGCGCAGGCTCCATCTACACGCGCTACGCCCATGAACCGGCGGAGCCGTTCACCGCCTCGGCCATCCAGATGCTTGGCGGCTGCGGGTGGCTGTTTCTCGTCAGCCTGCTCGTGGGGGAGCCGTTCCATTTTCATTGGGCCGCGGTCTCCGGGCGCTCCGCCCTGGCTTGGGGCTACCTGATCCTGGTCGGCTCGCTCGTCGGCTTCACCACCTTCGTCTGGCTGATGAAGCACAGTACGCCCGCGCGGGTCTCGACCTACGCCTACGTCAATCCGATCGTCGCCGTCTTCCTCGGCTGGCAGGTGCTGCATGAGCCGATCAGCCCGCGCCTCTTCCTCGCCGCCGCCATCATCATCGCCGGGGTCGCGCTCATCACCGTGGCCCGCGGCCGGAAGCCGGCCGCGCGCCGCTAGCCGCCTCCGTCCGCGTGGCCGGCGCGCCCCCGCGCCGTCGTTGCCAACACGCACCCGCCGGAAAAATTGCCGCGGCGCACCCGCTGCAAGCCTCCGCCACCAGGATTGATTCTGGCTGCATCCGCGGCCAACTGTGGATAAGCAATCCTCCCGACCGCACCCGCGATGCAGAACCTTCCCCCCACCTCTCCGGCTCCCACCCCCGACCAGCCCGTGTATATGGGCCTGCCGCACGAGCACTTTCTGCGGCCGCGCCTCTACGTCGCCACCGCCCTGACCCTGCCGGTCCTCCTTCTGGCCATGGGCGGCATGCTCTGGCCGCACGCCTGGCCGGGCCGGCCGGCCGGGCTGGTGGAATGGGCGCAGCTGGTCCTGACGACCCCGGTGTTTTTCTGGTGCGGCGCGCCCTTCCTCCGGCGGTGGTGGAAATCCATTGTGGAGCGCGACACGAACATGTTCACCCTCACCGTCACCGGCACGGGGGCGGCCTATGGCTACAGCGTGGCGGCGGTGCTCTTCGCCCCGCTGTTTCCGGCCGCGTACCGGACGGCGCATGGGCTGCCCCTGTATTTCGAGGGCACGGCGTTCATCACCACCATCGTGCTGCTCGGCCAGATATTGGAGCAGCGCGCCCACGCCCGCACCGATGCCGCCGTCCGCGCCCTCCTGCACCTGACCCCGCCCGTCGCCCACCGCCTCCGCGACGACGGGACGGAAACCGACGTGCCCGTGGGCGAGATCCATCCCGGCAACCTGCTCCGGGTGCGGCCGGGCGAAAACCTGCCCGTGGACGGCAGTCTGACCGAAGGCGTGACCGACATCGACGAATCCATGCTCACCGGCGAGCCGCTGCCGGTCACCCGCCGGCCGGGCGACAAGGTCAGCGCCGGCACGCTCAACACCACCGGCTCCTTCGTGTTTCGCGCGGAGCGGGTCGGTGCCGACACCCTGCTCGCCCGCATCGTCCGCCTCGTGGAGCAGGCGATGGAGAGCGAGGCGCCCATCGCCCGCCTGGCCGACCGCGTAGCGACCTGGTTTGTCCCCGTCGTCCTGGGCATCGCGGTTGCCACGGTGGCTGGCTGGGCGCTGCTCGCCCCGGAGCGCGGCTGGCTCTTCGGGCTGATCAATGCCGTCTCCGTCCTCATCATCGCCTGCCCCTGCGCCCTCGGACTGGCCACGCCGGTGTCGCTGGTGACCGGCATCGGACGCGGCGCCCAGGCCGGCGTGCTCGTCAAGGATGCCGCCGCCCTCGAGGCCCTGGCCGGCGTCACCACCCTGCTGATCGACAAGACCGGCACCCTCACCGAGGGCCGGCCGCAGGTGGTGGCCCTCGCCCCCGCCCCGGGTTTCACCGAGGAGGATGTCCTCAAGCTCGCCGCCGCCGCCGAATCTCCCAGCGAGCACCCGCTCGGCCGGGCCATCGTTGCCGCCGCCTTTGCCCGCAGCCTGCCGCTCGCCCCAGTCAGCGATTTCGCGGCCGTGCCCGGGCTGGGCGTGCGCGCCCGGGTCGGCCGGCGCGACGTGGTGGTCGCCCGCGCCCCTGACACCAGCGGCAGCCTGACTCCCGGAGCCACGGTGGTCTGCGTGGTCGCCGATGGCATCCTCGCCGGCACGCTGGCGCTGTCCGACGCCCTGAAGCCCACCACCCCGGCGGCCGTGCGCGAATTGCAGCGCCTCGGGCTCCAGGTGGTGATGGTCACCGGCGACCGCACCAGCACGGCGCAGGCTCTCGCCGCCCAGCTCGGCCTCGACGGCTTCCACGCCGAGGTCACCCCCGCCGGCAAGCAGGAGCTGGTCCGCGCGCACCAGCACAAGGGCGAGCGTGTCGCCTTTGCCGGCGACGGCCTGAATGACGCCCCGGCCCTCGCGGCTGCCCACGTCGGCATCGCGATGGGCACCGGCACCGATGCGGCCATGCACAGCGCCGGACTCGTGCTCGTGCGGGGCGACCTGCAGGCGCTGGTCCGCGCGGTGCACCTCAGCCGCGGCGTCCTGCGCAACATCAAGCAGAACCAGAGCCGTCCCACAGCTACGGCTGATCTGAGCGAAGAAAGTGGCTCGGTTGAATGATTTTCATCTGCCACTAGGCAGGGGTGAAAAAAAGAAAAACAAAACAGAGCCGTCCCACAGCTACGGCTGAACTGAGCGAAGAAAGTGGCTCGGTTGAATGATTTTCATCTGCCACTAGGCAGGGGTGAAAAAAAGAAAAACAAAACAACCGAGCCGCCGG
>CAISJA010000307.1 GCA_903885525.1 uncultured Opitutaceae bacterium | reverse complement strand
GGCGGGGCAAGGCGGGGAGGATCAGCTCGCTGGCGGTGTAGGCATCGCCGTTGTGGATCCAGTTGCGCTGATTCGTGGCGTTGAGGAGGTCGAGGTTCACGCGCCAGGGGCCGTGCTCCCAGAAGAGCGAGGCATTGAGCGTGTACTGCGAGGGGATATGCCACTGGTCGTCGAGGTTGCCGCGCTGCGGGCTGGCCCACTGGGCATCCAGGCTCGTGCCCCAGCCGCGGGCCCAGCGCCGGCGCACGCTGCCATTGAGCATGACCCGGGAGAAACCCACGAATTGCCAGTCGCCGGCGGGCACCTGGTTGGCCCAGGGACTGTAGCCGGCATCGCCGGTGCCCAGCCCGCCCGGACCGCGCCCCGCCGCATAGCCGGCATAAATGTCGCGCCCGCCCAGTTGAAACGGGGCCGAGTTGAGGTATTTGCCCTCCTGCACGGTGGCGTTGAGGGTGGCACTGAACCGCATGTCGGGCTGGTAGACCGCCTCCAGCTCCAGCCCGCGCACGAGGATATCTTCATGCACGTCCCCGAGACTGGTGCGCATCCGGTGCTGGTCGAAGAGGGCGGCCCCCACGAACAGCTTGTTGTCGAGCAGGCTGTATTTGGCACCGGCCTCCAGCAGTCCGCTGCGGTTGGCGAGGTCGCGCGGATCGATCCGCCCGTCGCCCTGCAGGCTGATGCCGCCGCCGGCGAGATTGCCATGCAGGGAGGTCGTGTTCTGCCAGGTCAGATAGTAGCTCGACCGGGCCTCGGGACGGTAGAGCAGGCTGGCCTCGCCGGAAAACGCCTGATGGCTCGCGCGATCGTCGGCGGCGACCGTGCCGGCCGGCGGCAGGGGATCGCGGGCATGGGCATAAAACCAGTCGCTCCGCGCGCCCACCAGCAGGTGCCAGCGCTCCGCCAGCCTGACATCGTCCTGTCCGAACACCGCTGGATTCCACACCTGGGAATCGCCGGTCTCGGGCGTCGGGTAGGCCGGATCGACCGGAGAAAAAAACTGCTGCCCACCGGGGCCGACGGTGCCGGCCAGATAGGACGAGGGGAAGAGCACCGCCTGCGGAAAGGTGCGCGCCGGATCGGTCAGGTCAAAGTTGTAGAGATATTCGTTGGCGTAGTTCTCATAGCCCAGCACGGCCTGCCGGCGGATCATGCCGCCGACCACGAGTGCCTGCGGCAGAGCCCCGGGCAGCTGGAAGCGGGCCTCGGTGCGGTTCTCCAAGGTGTTTTGCGTGACGAACTCGTCATAGCCCATCGCATAGACCCGGTCGCGGTTGACCCATTCGTAGAGGGAGCGGTTGACGAGCGTGAGCGCCGGCGAGACTTCCAGGGTGGCGGTCAGCTGCACGGAGGCGACGTGGGCCAGGGCGGAGTCGCCCCGGGAGAGCAAGGTCGCATTCCAAGGCAGAGTCACCACCCCTGTCGCCGGGATCGGGCCGGGATTGCTGCCGCCGTCGGGGGAGAGTCCGGTGTAGTAGAGGCTGTGCCAGATCAGCTGCTGGTTCACGCGGTTGACGCCCAGGCTCTCGTTGGTGTTTTGCTCCAGCCACTGGGCATTGCCCTCCAGGGTGAGCCCCGGACGGGGTTTCCAGGTGACGGCGCCAAAGATATCTTCGCGGTCGTCCTTGTAACCGTCGGCCTGGTAGAAGGTATCGCCGCCCTTGCCCTCGTAGCTGAGGCGCCACGCCAGCCGGGAATTGACGGGCGCGGTGGCGTCGACCTGGACGCTGCCGTTGAGGAAGGAGCCGCCCCCCGGCACCCAGGTGCCGAGCCGGGTGGTGAGGGTGGTCGCCGCTCCGGCAAAGCTGGGCTGCTTGGTCTGATAATTGACATAGCCGCCCGTGAGATAGCCGGCACCGAACACCACCGAACCCGGACCGCGCACCACATCGACGGCCTCGACACCGTTGAAGGACGGCAGGTAGCCGTAGAAATTATTGCTGCGCCGCTGGCCGTTGACGTAGGCCTCGGCCACATCGCCGCGTAGATAGGGCACGGTCAGCTCACCGTAGCTGGAGGGCGCAGAGGCCCCCGGGCTGTACTCCAAGATTTCACCCAACCCGTGGACGGCGCGCTCGTCGACGAGGGCGGCCGTGATCGTGCTGGCCGCACGCGGCGTATCGAGCGGCCCGCGGGAGTCTCCCATCACCGCGGAGGATTCGCGGGTCAAAGGATTGACGGAGCGCCCAAGCGGCACGCCCGTGACCTGATACCCGGATAACACGAGGGGGTCGGCGTAGTCAGCCGGGGTTTGGGCATGCGCGGCGGCGCTGGCGGCCAGCGCGGGAAGAAGGGCGAGGAGACGGGACGGGAGCGGCATGGTATTGAGCCTGAGCCCGACCGGATTGCCGCAGAAGGGGCACCGCGCACCCCAAGGCGCTCTCGCGGCGCCTGCTGTTTCCTTCGTCGGCATGATCCGTCCAGGTTCGAAGGGTCGAGCAGCCGGTCGCGCCGCAATCTCAGTCTTCCGCGGAAGACACCCCTACAGGCAGGGACCAACAAAGTCAGCCCGCACGGGCCGTCAACCTGCATCTTGGGTCACCCGCCAACGCGAAAAAGTGTAGAACGCCGGCTATACGTCGAGGTCGGCGCCAACTAGAACCCGTGTCCGCTTTGGCTGGGTTTTAAGTCGGAGTCGGTCTGCGTGAGCGGTAACGCTTGGGGCT
>CAISJA010000306.1 GCA_903885525.1 uncultured Opitutaceae bacterium | reverse complement strand
GGGTGGTGTGAGGTCAATCACCAGGGCAGAGCCCGTTGATTTGTGTGAGGACTACACCGTATGCACCAGGCAAATCAACACCTTTTTAAACCGTCAGACCCAGGACTTTCTCCGTTGGAGAATTTCAAGCTTCGATTCACGAGGTATTTTCATCTGAATCGGCCCATGATCCCGCCTAAACTGCACCCCCTTGCTGCTGCCCTGCTGCTCGCGGCGGTTCTACCCGCTCACTCTCTCTTGGCCGCTGCGGCCACAGAGAGCAAAGCCACCGCCGCATCGGTCAGGAGCCTCATCCCCTTGGAAGACTTCTTCGCCGAGCCGGATATGCGCTCCGTGCAACTCTCTCCCGACGGGCACTATCTCGCCTTCCTCACCACCTTGGGCACCGGCAAGGTGGGCCTCGCCTTCATGGATATGAACTCCGGCAAAACGGAAGCCTTGGTCGCCAGCAAGGACGAAAACATCAAGGTGTATTTCTGGAAAGGGAACGACTACATCGTCTATGGGGGCGACATCGGAGGCAATGAATCGCCTGCCTGGCGCTCCATCAGCATCAGCCAACGGAAGGTGGTCGCTTTAGCGGAATCCTATCGCGAAGACCTTGTGGTAGATCTGCCAAACATGGGTCAGCTTGTGGATCGGCGCCTCTCCGACCCCAGCCATATTTTGATCTACGGCAACAAGTCGGCCGGCAGCAATAATTTTCAATTGTGGAATCTGGATATCCGCACAGGAGACCGGCGTGCGGTTGACGCCGGAGACAGCAAAGTTGACCGGCTTGGGAATGTCGTCGACAACGATGGCAATATTCGCGCCCGCAGTAGGTTTGAGGGAGAAAAAATCGTCTACGAGGTCCGCCCTTCAGGAGTCGGTATGTTCAGTAAGGTTGCGGAATTTTCAATCAATGAATTCCAGTGGGACTTGCTGGGCTTTGCCGCCGACAACGAGAATCTCTACCTTATCAACTATGAAAGGAGCAGCACCGGCATCCTACAGACCCTGAACATCCGCACCAAGCAGCTTGGGCCGCCGCTCTTTCATTCCGAATCGGTCGAAATTGATGGGGAGTTAGGCCCCTTTGCCAGCTACGAGGGAGCCGTCGGAGTGATGCTTTCCTACGACAAGTCTAAGCTCTACGGCGTGACCTTATCGCCCGACAAGACACGCTATCAATTCACAGACAGCGCCCGCGAGCTGCTGCAAAAGCAGATCGATGCCGCCCTTCCGAACACCTTCAACCTCGTGGTCAGCACGACGCAGGATGAGAAGAAAATGGTGATTTATGCCACGAGTGACCGCGATCCTGGCACCTACTATATCCTCGATCTGGCTCATCCGCGCCTGATGGCTGTCGGCAAAATGAACCACCGGATCAATCCGGCCCAGATGCAGCCAATGGAGCCCATTCAATACACCGCTCGAGACGGACTGGTGTTGCACGGCTACCTCACCCGTCCCCGGGGCTCGGAGGGCAAGAAAACCCCTCTCATCATTCATCCTCATGGCGGGCCTTTCGGGCCGCGCGATTACTGGGGGTTCAACTCCGAGGTGCAGTTTTTGGCCAGTCGTGGCTATGCTGTCCTCCAAGTCAACTACCGCGGCTCAGGCGGATATGGCGTCGCCTTCCAGCGGGCTGGGTATCACGAGTGGGGCGGCAAGATGCAAAACGACCTGAGCGACGGCGTAAAATGGGCCATCGAGCAAGGGATCACTGACGCCGATCATGTCGCCATCTACGGTGCCAGCTATGGCGGCTATGCGGCATTGGCCGGAGCCACCTTTACGCCGGAACTTTACCGTTGCGCCGTCAACTATGTGGGCGTGTCCGATCTTGGGCTGATTGCCGGCTCTGGAAATGACGCCCGGGGAAGCCGGGCATTTGAGTATCATGCTCATGTGCGAGTCGGTGATGAGCCCGAGTATCTCCATGATCGTTCTCCCGTCAATTTTGTGGATCGCATCCGGGTCCCGACCCTGCACGCCTACGGAAGAAATGATCCTCGCGTGGACATCAAAAACTGGGACCGGCTTGAGCCCAAACTCAAGCAATACGGCAAGATCTACGAGATTTTGATCGAAAATAATGAAGGTCACGGTTTCCGCAATGAGAGCAATCGGATTGCCTTCTACCGCCAGCTTGAATCCTTCCTCGGGAAATACATGTGGGACATCCCCGAAGGACATGTGAAGTCAGAACCGCTCAAGATCATGCAGACGGCTCCCAAGGAAACCAACTAAAAGCCGGCCTTTCGCCATGGGTTGACTCCGTCGGGGCGGGGGACCAGCTTCCCGGTCCCCCCATGTCTGCCACGCCGACGCTGCTCGCCTCTTTGATCGACTACGCCGGCTTGTTTCCGCCGGTGTCTGTCCCGATGGGGGCGGCGGTGCGGGAATACGGGGCCGACCGGCATGGGCCGCAGGCCGCCTTCTTGGGACGCTTCGTGCTGCCCGTCGGACGCCTGCCGGAATTTGCCACGGAATATCAAACGCTGCCGGCCGGCACCCAAACCGGCTGGAAGCTGAGTGTCCTCGCCGGTCCCGACCCGGCCGCCGATCTTGCCGCAATCGTGGATTTTAATGCCCGCCACCCCCAGGCCCGGATCGTCGCCCTTGAAACCAAAGTCGCGCCCACCCCGGAGGCCGTGGCCCAGGCCGTCGCCCTGTTTCCAGCCGATCTCGAGGTCTGGGTCGAGATTCCCCTCGCCGCCGATCCCGTTCCGCTTCTCCGGGCGATCAAGACGGCCGGCCGCGGCGCCAAAATCCGCACCGGCGGCGCCATCACCGGGCTATTCCCGCCAGTGACGGAGGTCATTCGCTTTCTCTCCGCCTGCCATGCCGCCGGAGTGGCCTTCAAGGCGACGGCGGGACTACACCACGCCCTGCACCGCCACTACCCGCTGAGCGCCGAGCCGGGCAGCCCGCCGGTGTCGATGTTCGGGTATCTCAACCTGTTTCTCGCCGCCGTCTATCTCCACAGCGGCGGCAGCGCCGCCTATGCGCTGGCCTTGCTGGGCGACACCGATCCGAGCGCATTTTCCGCCAACTCCGAAGCCATCCTCTGGCGGGGGCATCCCTTCCCGGTGGCCCAGCTCGCGGCGGCCCGGCAGGGGTTCTGCCGGTCGTTTGGTTCCTGCTCTTTTCGCGAGCCCATCGGCGAGCTGCGCGAACTCGGCTGGCTCTGAGCGCAGATTGACTGCACGGCATCCTCGGCGCAGTGGGGTGCGCCCGCCGCTTCGGCAGATGAAGTGGTCGGCGGCCCCGGGGCATCATGCCGGCCTGACGCAAATTCCGCGTGGCACCCGGTAGCCGGTCCTGTTTGGCTCCGCCCATGAAAACACCCCGGCGGCTGCTTGCCCTGATTCTGCTCCTGACCGGCCTGGCCCAGGCCGCGCCGCCGGACAAGGCGCAGCTGAAAAAAGAAGTTGCCGCGATGGAAGATCAGTTCTGCGCCATGGCGCGGGATCAGGGCCTGCTCGCCGCCTTCCAGCATTTCGCTGCGCCCGACGTGGCTTTCATCGACACCGATCCGCGGAAGTGGCACGGACCCGCTGCCGTGCTGGAGCGCATCGGCCCGGACCAGCCCGGGGTGACCCTCACCTGGTCTGCCTCCTTCACGGATGTCTCCGACGACGGCACGCTCGGCTACAACTACGGCCGCTACGAATGGAAGGCGACCGACCGCGAGGGGAAGGTGCACACCTCCACCGGCTGGTTTCTCACCCTCTGGAAAAGGCAGCCCGACGGCTCGTGGCGCTATGTGATGGACAACGGCGCGCCGGACAAGCCGACGGCGAAGCCCGCGGCGGAAAAGAGCAACTGAGGCAACGCGCCAGCGCCCACTCCATCGGGCCCTGAGCCGGCTCAGGGGAGCTTGGCCTGCGTGACCTTCTCCGTCTGGGCGGCCCGATACTTCTCGACCGCGAGCCTGATCGACCCGTCGCCGAGGGCGAGGATGGCACCGGCAAACAAGGCCGCATTGATCGCGCCGGGCTTGCCGATGGCGAAGGTGGCCACGGGCACGCCGCCCGGCATCTGCACCATGGAGAGCAGCGAGTCCAGGCCGTGGAGCGCCGCGGACTCCATCGGGACGCCGAGCACGGGCAGCGGCGTCAGGGCCGCCGCCACGCCGGCGAGATGGGCGGCACCGCCGGCGGCCGCGATCACCACCTGCAAGCCGCGCCCCGCCGCCCCGCCGCACCAATCAAAAGCGAGCTGCGGCGTGCGGTGTGCGCTGATGACCCGTTTTTCATAGGCGATGCCGAGCTGGTCGAGGGTCTGCGCGCAATGCTGCATCGTCTCCCAATCGGAAGTGCTGCCCATGATGATGCCGACGAGTGGAGTGGTGGCCATAAACTTTGAGCGGTACGGTGCAGGCTTGGGACACTATGTCCAGCAACGAAACGTGGCCCGATGGGCTGATGCCGACCCCTCCCGGCTGCTTACAAGAGTGACGTGCCCTTTGGCACGCGCACGATGGTCGTGCCGGCCACCTTGTCGTGCCAGGATTGTTTCTCGGCATCGAAGGCGACCCAGATGAAACCCAGGCCGGCCACAAGGAGAGAAAGGAAGGCCGTGAGCACGCGCACCGCCGCCACGCCCCAGTCGATCGGCCGGTCGTCGAGCCGCACCACCTTGAGGTGGCAGATGACCCCACCGATGGTCGTCCCCTTCAGCTTCCACATCGTCATATGGTAGCCGGCGAGGGCGAGGAACGCCAGGCCGGGGCCATCATGATCAACCCGCAACACACTGTTCAGCAAAAGCTCCCCCACAACCAACACCAAAAGGAAATCGAGGAAGGTGGCGGCGAGGCGGATCCAGAAACCGGCGCGGGGCAGAGTGTCAGCCGTAGTCGGCACGGGCGTCGCAACCGGAGGCGGTGCGATCGGCGGAACCGGCGGCACGCCCACGGGCGGCGGCAGGGATTCCATCGTGGGTGCCGCGCCGGGAGCCGGCTCCGCCGGACTCACGGGGATGGCACCGTCCGGCACCACCTCAGCCGCCACGGACGCGGGAGCAAGCCCGGGGGCAGCGGCCGGCATGACCGGGGGCACCGGTGCCGCGGCGGGCGGCGGCGCGGCAGGCGTGGGCGCGAGAGGCGGCTTGGGTTTGCCGTTAAAAATGCTGCGCACGGCACAGCCGAAGCCGAGGAACCAGACCAGAAGAGAAACGATGAGGCCGAGAACCGGCACGAGGTAGAGCAGCACGAAGACCAGCGCGCCGAGGATGACGACACCGCGAGGGGATAGCGGTCGCCATCGAGCTTGCGGCCCACGAGACCGTAGAGCGCCGCCGTGCCGTACATCGCGACGAGCAGGGTGCCGAGGGGCAGCACCAGGAGCGCCACCGGCAGGCCGATGATGGTGATGCACAGCAGTACGAACACGACGGGCAGGCCGAGCAGGGCGAGCAGGCCGGCCAGGATCGACATGCCGGGCTCGGCCACAAACCGGTCGCCGCACGAGCGCAGTTTTTCCGGAAAGATCAGCCCGAGCAGCGCGTAGCAGGCCACAGAGAAGGCCGTGAGCACCCACAGCCAGCCGAGATGCGCGCCGATGGCGAGCGGACGGCCCCGGCTCAGCCCATGCGTCCACCAGCTGCTCATTTTTTCAAAGTGGTTGGTAGATCCGATACCGATGACCACCGGGTGCCCATGAACGGTCGCCTCTGGATCCCGGTCCAGCGCACCACCGACCACCACCACGTCGCCGTCCACGACGGCCTTCGGCCCGAGCGTCAACTTGCCGGCCACCACCACGGTATCGCCGCGCACGGTGCCGTTGATCGTGTTGTTGCCGATGACCGCCACGGCGTCGCCCGCCACTTCGCCATCGACGGTGAGGTCGCCGGTCACGGCCACCACATCGCCGGGGACTTTTTCACCGACGGCGATCACGTTGTCGCTGCCGACGGTGACGTGGTCGTCATCGCCGCCATTCTTGTGCCGGCGGTGTTTCCGGGCCGGGTGATCCGCCGCCGCTTCCACCTTGCCGTGGAGGAGTCGGGCGGCAGCGTGGGCCTGTTCGGCGATTTCCTCGGCATGGCCGCGGGCATTTTCCGCCGCTTCCTCGGCGTGGGCGCGGGCCGCTTCGGCGAGGCTCTCCGCCTCAGCGTGCGCCTTGGCGACGGCGGTCTCGGCGTCTACCCGGGCTTTCTCGGCAATGTGTTCGGCTTCGGCGTGCGCCTGTTCGGCCAGCCTTTCCGCAGCCTCGGGGCTGCTCTCGGGTGCCACGACGGCTGGAGCCGGCGGGGTCAGTGCTGCTACCGCCCCGGGCTGTTTGTTCCCGGCGGGCGGAGCCGGCGGGTCCTCCGCACGGAGCTGGCTGACCAGCAGCAGCGCGGTGGCGAGCGAGCAGAGGGCGGTGAGGCGGGCGGCGAGGCGGAAAAGCGGGAGGGTCTTCATGGTGGCGATCAGTTTTGCTGGTAAAGGGTGCGGTAGGCGACGGCACCGAGGCCGAAGCACATGACGTAGCAGGCGACCACGGCGGTGAGACCGCCATAGAGCCAGAGCGGCGGGATGCCGGTGAGGAGGTGGGTGGCAAACTTCCCGAGCCATTGGCCGGCCCCGACCAAGCGGGTGAAGCCCTGGAAACCAGCATCGACCTGCTGGGTGAGGGCGGCGCTCGCGGGCGTGCGGCTGGCGAAGGAAAGGGCGGTCAGGGCGGCACCGCTCAGGCCGGTGGCGGTGGCGAGGAAGGCGGCGCGGACCGTGGCGGGCCAGTAGCTCCAGCTCCGGTGATACCACGGCTGGGCGGCCTGTTGCGCGAGGGCGGTGCGGACGCGGGCCTCGAGCGTGCGCGGGGCGCGGCGCGCAGGCAGCGCGCGAAGCTCGCGGTGGATGAGTTGTTCGAGTTCTTCGGGAGTGAGCGGATGGTGCATGGCAGTATCCTCGGTGCGGGTCAGGCCGGGCGGAGCGAAGCATCCCCGGGGATGCCTGCTGCGGGAATGGCGACCGGCTGCCTCACTTGGCGCAAGATGATGGGTTGGGGAAAGGGATTCACGTTCGGGCGATGAAAATCGGGGCGCAGCTTATTTTGGGAAACTTTCGTGGGGGGTGCCGCTGCGGGCGAAAATTTTGGCGAGGGCTTCGCGGCCGCGGAGGATGTCGGTCTTCACCTTGCTGAGCGAGGTGCCAAGTTTTTGGGCGATCGCGTCGTAGGGCAGGTCCTCGAAGTGGAAGAGCACGAGCGGCACGCGCTGGTGGTCGGGCAGCTGGTCGAGGGCGCGCTCGACCCATGCGCGGCGTTCGCTGGAGTCGACGCCACTGAAAAAGGTGTCGGGGGCGGCGAACTCGACCTCTTGCGCGACGCCCTCGGAGTCGGAGTGGACGAGGTCGGAGAAAAACCTCCAGCGCTTCTTGTAGCGGGAGATGTGGTTGAGCGAGAGGTTGGTCGCGACGGTCTTCAACCAGCCGCCGGCGGTGGGGCTGGTGCGGAGGTTGTCAAAGTGCTCATGGGCCTTGATGAACACCTCCTGCGCAATATCCTCGGCTTGCGTCTCATTGCCCGTGAGGCGCGCGGCGGTGGAATAGACCATGTCTTGGTAATTGCGCATGAACGTCGTGAAGTCAGGCGGGGCGGTCACGCCCTGGGTGGAAGTTTGCACTGGAGTACCGTCATTCATGCGGAGAACACCGCGGGAAGGGGCCAAGTTGCAGGATTCTGAAGTCGCGGGCCATCCTGCGTCATTCGCGGCCGGCCCGGCGGGCGGCACCCGGCCTCGGGACAGAGCCCGGGCAGGTCCAGAAGCGGCGTTCCGCTGCTCCGGGCCTGGCCTGGGTGGTCAAAGCACATGCGCAGGACACCGCCCGCCGGCGGCAAGTTGCGGGGCCGGTGGGAAGGGCGGCCGCACGGCGGGCCGGGGGCAGGAAGTCTGTGCCTTTGCCTGCTCGCTGCGGGATACCCCCACCACGACAAAAGCAGTGGCGCACGGCTCATGGGGAAAATGGACCGGATTGAATGCTGGCAATCAATACCCACCGCGCGGGCCTGGCAAGCGGGCGAATGCGGCGGCAAGGCGGGTATTCGAGTTTCTGCGCTCCCGCTGGGCTGGACACCGGGGCGGCTCCCTCGGGCATCGCGGTGTTTTGCGCCGCCCGGGCACGCCCCAGTAAAAACCGATTTTTCTGTGATTAGATACGATAAAGTCCTGTCGCAGCCGCTCCTGTCCTGTTGCGCAACCGGGGCACCGACCGTGTTGTGAAGGCAACCCCACCGCCCCCATGTCCGCCTTTCTCACTCCCGACCCCAAGATCGAAGCCGCCATCCGCGCCAAGGGCGAAGCCCTCTTTGCGCTCATGGACCAGCAGCCGCCACCGGCCCTGTTTTCCAAGAAGGGTGCCTACGCGCGTCTGATGGACTGGTCGATGAAGGACCCGGCGTTCAAGACCCAGCTCTTCCGCTTCGTCGACGTCCTGCCTACACTCACCAGCTCCGCGGACATCGTCCGCCACCTCCAGGAGTACCTCGGCGACCAGGCCGTGGAGCTCAATCCCGCTCTCAAGGCCGGCCTCGCCGCCTCGTCCTTCGCCCCGGCGCTCGTCGCCACCCCGGTCAAGGCCCAGATCATGGACCTGGCCGGGCAGTTCGTCGCCGGCCAGGACGGCGAGGCGCTCATCAAGCAGATCAGGAAGAACATCAAACTGGGCCTCGCCACCACCATTGACCTGCTCGGTGAAGCCGTCGTGAGCGAGGCAGAGGCGGACATCTTTCTTCAGCGCAACCTCGAGGTGCTCGACTCGGTCTCGGCCTTCTACGCTCGGGAGGCCGGCCCCTGCTTCAGTGATGAGGGCCCGCAGGGCCCGCTTCCCCGGCTCAACCTTTCCGTCAAGGTCTCGGCGCTCACGCCGGATGTCCACCCGGCCGATCCGGAAAATTCCATCGCCGCCCTCCAGCACCGCCTCCGCCCCATCCTCCGCCGCGCCGCCGCGGTGGGCGCCCTCGTCAATTTCGATATGGAGAGCTACAGGCTGAAGGACCTGACCCTCGCGCTCTTCAAGTCGATCTTCGCGGAGCCGGAATTCCGCCAGCAGCCCGCCTGCGGCATCGCCCTGCAGGCCTACCTGCGCGATTGCGAGCAGGACGCCCGCGACCTGGTCTCCTGGGCCCGCGCCCACCACCGTCCGCTTTGCGTCCGCCTCGTCAAGGGCGCGTATTGGGACTACGAGACCGTGCTCGCCCAGCAGCGCGCCTGGCCCATCCCGGTTTGGCAGAAGAAGCCGGAGTCTGATGCCAACTACGAGAAGCTCACGGTCTTCCTGCTCGAAAATGCCGACATCGTCACCCCGAATTTTGCCTCGCACAACGTCCGCAGCGTCGCGCATGCCATCGTGCAGGCCGAGCGCCTCGGCGTGCACCCGAAGCGATATGAATTCCAGGCCCTCTACGGCATGGCGGACGAGCTGAAGGCCGCGCTGCTCCAGTCCGGCCACCGCGTCCGCGAATATTGCGCCATCGGCGAGATGCTGCCCGGCATGGCCTACCTCGTGCGCCGCCTGCTCGAGAACACTTCAAACGAAGGCTTCCTCCGCATCAAGAATATGGGCGAAGCCACCAAGGACCAGCTCCTCGGCAATCCGGCCGATGCGCTCGCCCAGCTCCCGCCCCCGCTCTCCTCTGCCCCGAGCCGGGGAGGCACCTTCGCCAACGCCGCCAACACCGATTATTCGCTCGCCGCCAACCGGGAAAAGCAGCGCGCCGCCCTGGCCGACTTCGAGGCGAACAGGCTCGGCCGGAAGTGGCCCGTCATCATCAACGGCAAAAAAATCACCGGCCGGCCGTTCCTGCCCTCCGTCAACCCGGCCCGCCCGCAGCAGGTCGTGGGTTACTGGGCCAAGGGCACGGTCGCCGATGCCGATGCCGCCGTGGCCGCAGCCGTCGCCTTCTTTCCCAAATGGCGGGCCACGCCGATCGGGGACCGCGCCCGCATGCTCGAACGCGCCGCCGACCTCAGGGCGGCGC
>CAISJA010000305.1 GCA_903885525.1 uncultured Opitutaceae bacterium | reverse complement strand
TGCGCGCCGCACCCCCCGGTCCCCCCCCCTCCCTCTCCAGCCAACCCTTTCTTGTTTTTTTCCTCACGCCTCTCTCTCTCCTCTCCCCTTCCCCCCTCCCTCCACAAAACAAAAGATTGACAAAAACGTGGAGCGCGAGCTCATCAACCACCGCGCTCTGCGCCACCCCAACATCGTCGCCTTCAAGGGCGTGTTCGCGACGCCCACCCACCTCGGGATTGTGCTGGAGTACGCGGCGGGCGGGGAGTTGTTTGACCGCATCGTCCGGGCGGGCCGGTTTTCGGAGGATGAGGCCCGCTTCTTCTTCCAGCAGCTGGTGTGCGGGGTGGCCTACTGCCACGGCGAGGGCGTCTGCCACCGCGACCTGAAGCTGGAAAACACGCTGCTCGACGGGGCGGCCGCCCCCCGCCTCAAGATTTGCGATTTCGGCTATTCCAAGTCGGCCCTCTTCGACTCCCAGCCCAAGTCCACGGTCGGCACGCCCGCCTACATCGCCCCGGAAGTCCTGTCCCGCAAGCAGTACGACGGCGAGGTGGCGGACGTGTGGTCGTGCGGGGTGACGCTGTACGTGATGCTCGTCGGGGCCTACCCCTTTGAAGACCCGGCCGACCCGCGCAACTTCCGGAAGACCATCCAACGCATCATGGGCGTGAAATACGCGTTCCCGCCGGGGCTGCACCTGTCCCGGGAGTGCGTGGACCTGATTGGCCGCATCTTTGTGGGCGCGCCCGCGGCCCGGCTGACGATTGCGGGGATCAAGGCCCACCCCTGGTTCCGGGCCAACCTGCCCGCCGAGCTGGCGGATGGGGGCGCGGCCGCCATGGCGGCCATGCCACCGTGCGCGCAGTCGGTGGAGGAGGTCAAGGCGGTGGTGGCGGCGGCGCGGGCGGCGGGCGCCCATGCGATGATCGGCCGCCTGCCGCTGGGCTACCAGACGCCGGCCGGGCATGCCTCGGGCCTCTCGGCCGGGCAGCGGCGGCTGGTCGGGCTGGCCCGCGCCCTGTTCGGGGCGCCGCGCCTGCTGGTGCTGGATGAACCCGAAGTCGGCCTCGACGGCGCCGCGCGCAGTGCCATGCGGGGTGCGGTGGAACGGACCCGTGCGCGGGGCGGCGTGGTGCTGATCGTCACCCACGAACCCCGGACCTGGGCGGATGTCGCGGATATGCGGCTGATCCTCGGGCCGGGCGGGACCTGGCAGGCGCAGCCGGCGCGACCCGACCCATCGAAGCAGGAGAGCGGCCTTGCAGCAGTTGGTTGAACGCGCCGCGACGGTGCCCGAGGTGCCGATCCCGTTGCCCGCCGCCCTGCCCCGGCTGTCGCTGGAAGCCCAGCTCGAGGCCGCGATCCGCACCCCGCCGGTCGCCCGGTTGACCCGCGGGGCGCTGCTCATCCTCGGCCTGACCCTGCTGCCGCTCGGCGGCTGGGCGACCATGACGACGATCGAGCAGGCGGTGCTGGGCCAGGGCCAGCTCATCCCGGAGGGCAAGCGCAAGACCGTCACGCTGCTGGAGCCGGGGATCCTCCGCCGCCTGATGGTGAAGGAGGGCAGCTTCGTCGCGGCGGGCCAGCCCCTGGCGCAGTTGGACGTGGCGCAGGCCGAAAGCGCCGCCGACCAGGCGAGGGCGGCGTTCTGGAGCGGCCGCGCCCGCGTCGCCCGGCTCCGGGCGGAGCAGGACGACCGACGCAGCCTGGCCTTCCCCGACGACCTGCGGCAGGCCGCCGCGGCCGATCCGGCGATCGACGTCTTCCTGAAGGCGGAGCAGTCCTTCTTCGCCGCGCGCTGGGCCAATTACGACACACAGGTCCTGGTCCAGGAAAAGCAGATCACCCAGTTCCGTGAGCAGATGACCGGCGCCCACGCCCTGAAGCAGGGTGCGGAGCTGCAGGTGAAGTCGGCCCGGGACCAGATCTCGGGCCTGGCGCGGTTGCTGGCGCAGGGCTTCGCCTCGCGCTTCACGGTGCTCGACCTGCAGCGGCAGGAGGCGAATTTCGCGGCGAATGCCGGCGCCGCCGCGGCGCAGGAGGCACAGTACCGGGAGGCG
>CAISJA010000304.1 GCA_903885525.1 uncultured Opitutaceae bacterium | reverse complement strand
TGGGAGGAGCTGGTGCCGACGCTGGCCTGGGCGGTGGGATCGACGGCGGCGGAGGCTTTGTTCAGGCCGCAGACGAGGAGGAGGGTGGCGAGGCAGGCTTTGAGAATTTGGATTTTCATCGTCGCGAAGCTAACATACTTGGCTTCGCGACGAGTAGCCGGTATTTCCATGATTATTCGTGGTGAACACCCGCATAATTCTGGTATTTTTTACCTTGACACTGGGCGTGCGCAGCTCCGCCGAGACCTACCGGCCGTTGCTTTACCCTCTGGAGGAGCTGCCGGCGCGCGCGGCCCGGGTCTTCTGGGCCTCCGAGCGGCTGGCGGGGACGAGCGACGGCGTCTACCACCGCCGGGCGGGGCAATGGGAGCACGTTCTCGCGGGCCGCGAGATCGCCGCCGTGGGGGAAGGGCCCGACGACGGCTGGTGGGCCGCGGGGGCGGGCTTTGTGGCCCTCTCCTCCGGCCAGGTATTTTCGCAGGAGGAAGCCTTCTCCGGCGGGTGCCTGGGCGGGGATGGGCTTTTTCTGGCGGGCAAGCAGGGCGTCTGGCTCCTGCAGCATGGCAGTCTGCGCCTGATCCACCCGCTCACCGGTGCCGAACGCCCGCGACTTTTCCTCGTCCGCAACCAGGTGACTCTGTTCATCAACGGCAAGCTCTCGGTCTGGAGCCACGGCCGGTTTGAGCGCCATCCCCTCTGGCCGGAACTGCCGTTCTACGACATCTTCGACCTGCGGGCCGCGGGAGAGAGCGGGTATCACCTGGTCGCCGCTGAGGGACTGTATGCGCTGACCACAGGAAAACCCACCGCCATCTACTCGAACGCTTTTGAGGGACCGAACGCCAATTTCGCCGTGGGTTTTTATGTCGGCGAGCATGATGCGGTGCTCGCCACGTTCATGAAGGGAATTCGCGCGGCGGGGGAGGACGGGCGGATACTCTGGGAGCTGGGGCTGAAAGAGCTGCGGGGGAATCCCTACTCCCTGCTCAAGACTCCGGAGGGCTTCCTTGTCGGGACCAGCAGTGGCGCGGTGCGGGTGTTTGCCGACGCCTTCTATGTGCTGCCTTTGCCCGGCGAATATGTGTATTCGGTGGACGAGCAAGTCCATCTCTCCTCCGGCGCCTATGACCTTCGCACGGGAGAGTTCCAGCCTGGGGCCCCCTTTATCAGCGGGGATGGAGCCTCCGGCAGTTGGGGCGGGGTCGTGCTGCCAAATGGGGTAAAAATTGACCTGCCCGGCCGCGAAGTGGTGGGCCTGGCGGGCTACCACTCGGGCTGGGTGGTGTTGCAGGAGGCGGTGCTGACCTACCTCGATGGTGCCGGCAAGGTGCTGCGGCAGCTGCCGGTGGTGGGGGCCAACTCGGTGAAAGCCGCCGGGGAGGCGGTGTGGATCGGCACCGCGGCGGGGCTTTACCGGTTCGATGGGCAGGCGCTCACGGCGGTGACGAAGGGCAGCCTCGCGCGCGTGGCGCGGGGGGAGGAGTTGCCGGTATTTTTGCTGGAGGACAAGCTGCGCTTCCCCGACGGACGGGAGCTTGCGCTGCCCGGCCGGGTGCTGGCGGCGGACGGGGCATACGCCGCCATCCAAATCGGGCGCGAAAGCTTTGTCGGCCGCTACTCGGACGGCGGATGGCGGCCGCTCGATGTGCCCGGTCTGCCCGCCGGGATCACCCATTTGCACCAGTCCGGCGACCTGCTCTACGTGGTCTCGCCGCAGGAGGTCCTGCGCGTCCGCTTGCCGGGGACGGCCTGGCTGGCCACGCGGATCGCAGGCCGGCGGGAGGTCCGGGTGAAGCTGCCCAATTTTTCGGCGCAGCTCCCGCCGCCCCGGCCCGCCCCGTGGCCGAACCCGCATTACCACATCCTGGCCGGTGGCGAGCCGGTGCCGCTGGTGGACGGCGCCTACACCATCCCGCGTCTGCCGTACGGGGAGACCCGGGTGGAGGTGACGGAATCCTTCGGCGGGTTGGAGGCCCGCGAAGAAATCCTGCTGGAGCGGCCACGCCCGTGGTGGATTGACTGGACGGGGGCGGTGCTGCTGGTGCTGCTGCTCACCACCCTCGTGGTCGGGCTCATCCGCTGGCGCACGCACCGGCTGTCGCTCCGGGCGCGGGAACTGCAGCGGCTGGTGGACGAGCGCACCCTGGCGCTGAACGAGGCCCTGAAGGCCCGCGAGGTTTTCTTCTCCACGGTCAGCCACGAGATCCGCAACCCGCTCAACGGGGTGGTCGGCCTCTGCGACATGCTCAACGAAGCCTCCGTGGGGGCGCGGGAGCGGTTGTTCGTGAAAACGCTGAAGAGCTGCTCCGACCAGTTGCGGCGCATCCTCGATGATGTGCTGGATTTTTCGCGGATCGACCGGGGCGAGCTGGAGTTTCACCCGGAGGTGTTCGACGTGGTGCCCGCCGTCGAGGGGGCGGCCCGGGCGGTCGATCCCACCCTGGCGCGGGTGCACCTCTTCATGCCCGCGTCCGTGTGGGTGGAGGGCGATGTGGGCAAGCTGCGGCAGGTGGTCACCAATCTGGTGTCCAACGCCCTGAAGTACGGCCAGCCACCGATGGCCAAGGTGGAGCTGGCCCGGCAGGTTCGGGAAGACGGCTATCTGGCGCTCACGGTGACGGTGACAAACTCGGGGTCGGATCTGCCGCCGGAGGAGCAGGAGTCCATTTTTGCCGGTTTCCAGCGTGGGGAAGAGGCGAAGCGGCGGAGGCTGCCCGGCTCCGGGCTGGGGCTGGCCCTGTCGCGCCGGATCATGCGGGCGATGAACGGGGACCTGACGGTCACCTCCGCCGGAGGCCTGACCGCCTTTCGTCTGGCGGTGGTGCTCACGCCCGCCGCCCCGGTGGATGACAGTGTGCCGGCCGAGGCCCCGGTGCGTTCGAGCAAGGCGCTGGCGATCGAGGATGAATATTACAACCGGCTCGTGCTGGGGCATCTGCTCGGGCAGCTCGGCTATGATGCCGACTGGGCCGTCGATGGGGCGGCGGCCCTGGAAGCGGTGCGGAGCGGGACCTATGATCTCATCCTGACGGACTTCATGCTGCCGGACATGGACGGGATCGATCTGGCCGGTCTGATCCTGCGCCAAGTGCCCGCTCCGGCACCCCCCATCATCATGGTCACAGCGTATTCCACCCGCGAGAAGCAGGATGCGGCCCATGCGGCCGGGATCGCCGGCTTCGTGACCAAGCCGGTGACGCTAAAAAAGCTGCAGGCGGCGCTGCTCGGGCTCGGCTATGGACTGCGGGGGCGCCGCTCGCTGGACATGATGCGTCCGTCGGGGCGCTTCGATTTTGCGGCCTTCCACCCGATGAACGAGGGCCGGGTGGCCCTCGGGCGGTATGCGGAGCAGTTTGAGGCCGGGTTCCAGGGCCTGCTCGGGTGCGTGGAAAAACCCGAGGAGCTGCGCCGGGCGGCCCATGTGCTCCGCGGGCAGGCGTCGGTGGTCCATGCGATCACGCTGGCCGAGCAACTGGGGCTGCTGGAGGAGATGGCCACCCGGGGCAACCGGGATCAAATCACCCGGAGCCTTTCGGTGATCGAGCCGATGGTGCACGATCTCGCTGAAAGCGCCCGCCACCACGTTTTCACCAGCTCAGATTTTGGCAATGCCCTTGGCTAGCGCGTAGCGCATCAGTTCGGGGTGATTCTTGGCACCGGTCTTGCGCATGATGATGGATTTGTAGTCGTTCACGCTGGATTCCTTCAGGCCGATGATCTGCGCGACTTCCGCACTGCTCAGGCCCTGCCCGAGGTAGGTGAGCACCTCCTGCTCGCGATCGGAGAGCACCTTGTGCGGGGCATCCGGATCGGCGTTGATCCGGCTGCGGAACTGCTGGAAGGTCTTGGAATAGAAAACGCCGCCGTGGAGCACGGCGGTGATGGCGGCCTTCAGCACCTCGATGGAGTCCTCCTTGTGGACGAGGCCGACGGCGTCGGTCTTCAGCGCGCGATAGACCAGGACATCCTCGCGGCAGGAAGTCAGCACGAGCACGGGCGGATGGCTGTCCTGTTTCGCCAGCCAGTCCAGCCCGTTGCCGTCGGGCAGTTCGAGGTCGAGGATGAGCAGGTCCACCTTGGGGAGGTTTTCCAAGTCGCCCACGCAGGCGCCCTCCCAGACGCAGCCCGGAATCTGGGCGCGGAGCATCTGGCGGACAAGGGTCTGGTCTTCGACGAGGGCGTATTTCATCCGGGGAAAGCGGGGGCGGAGCGGTGGGTGGGATCGGTGTCGGCGCGGGGCGGGCGGGAGCTGGGGAGGCGGTGGGGGCCGGGCGGAGACAGCGGAGGGGTCAGGCGGGGGCGAGGCGGCGAAAATCGATAAACCCGCGCTCCACATCGGTGTGGACCAGCTGGACGCGCAGCCGATGCCCGACCCGGAGGCCGGCGGGGGGATGGTCGAGTTTCCCCTCGACCGGGGGCGAGGGGATGCGCACCCAGACGCCCTTTTCCGCAGCACCGGTGACGATGGCGTCGAACTGCTCGCCCAGGTGCGGGGCCAGCAGCAGGGCGGCGGCGGACTTCCCGACCTGCCGCTCCACTTTCCTGGCGGCGTCCTCCTGGGTGGTGCAATGCTGGGCGAGCGCGGCCAGCTCCTCCTCGGCATAGGGGGAGGGCCGCCCGGCCAGGGCCGCCTTGAGGAGGCGCTGGGTGAGGATGTCGGGGTAACGCCGGTTCGGCGCGGTCGAATGGGAATAGTCCCGGACGGCCAGGCCGAAATGCCCCGGCGCCGCGCCGCCGGGCACTTCCAGGACGTATTCGCCCGCGCCCAGGAGTTTGATGACGCTGAGGGACAGGTCGGGGAAAATCGCGGGATGGGCCGCCTGGGCGGCCACCAGAAATTCCTCCAGCGCCCGGGCGTCCGGCGCGGGCGGCAGCCGGCCCCCCTGTTCGCCGGCGAGTTCCACGATGAGGTCCCAATGGGCGGGGGTGCGCACCACCCGGCGCAGCGAGGGCAGATTCCGGCTCGCGAGAAAGCGTGCGGCCACGCCGTTGGCGGCGATCATCAGATCCTCGATCAGCTGTTTTGCGGCATTGGGGGTGTCGGCTTCCAAGCCGGCGAGCTGGTCGCCGCTGAACACCGGCCGCGTCTGCCGGGTGGCGAGGGAGAGGGCGCCCTGACGGTGGCGCAGGGCGGCCAGTTGCCCGGCTACGCGGTGCTGGAGCCGGAGCTTTTCAGCCAGGCCGGGCACGGCGGCGAGGGCGGGCGGCGGCGGGGCCTTGCCCTCCAGCCAGGCGGCGGTGCCGGCGTAGGCCAGCTTGGCCTGGTTGCGGACGCTGGCGGGATAAATCTCCGCGGCGGTGAGTCCGCCGTCGGGCGCGAAGACCATGTCCGTGACCAGGGCCAGCCGATCCTCCGCCGGGTTGAGCGAGGTCAGGCCGGTGGAGAGCTTTTCCGGGAGCAGTGGAAACGTTTCCGCGGCGGTGTAGACCGAGGTGGTGTTCTGCCCGGCGTGGGCGTCGAGGGCGGAGCCGGGGCGCACGGTGGCGGTGACATCGGCGATGGCGACGAGCAGGCGGGTCGCGCCTCCGGGCAGGGCGGCGGCGACGGAGAGCTGGTCCAGGTCGCGGGAGTCGTCGTTGTCGATGGAGCACCACACCAGGTGGCGCAGGTCCCGGGCGGCGGGATCGCTGGCGGGCGCGGTGATGGCCTGGAGTTCATCCAGGGCCGCCGGGGGAAAGTCCGGGGCGAGGCCCCGGGCCAGCATCACGCGGCGGGCGATGCGGCGCAACTGGGAGCGGGCGAAACGGCCGCCGGGGTTGGTCATGGCGCTGACATTCCGGAAGGTGGCGGGCGAGTCAAGGGCTCCTCAGCCGGTCCGGTGCGAGGGCAGCGGGTGGTGCGGCCCCGTAGGCGCGGCCGCGCTACGGGGAGTAGGTGACGGTGCGGGAGCCGGCCACGCCGGTGATGGTGATCGGGGAGCCCTGGGTGAAGGACTCCGGATAAGTTTCCCCGGCGACGGGGTTGAGCGCCTTGATTTTCTTGGTCGGGCCGACGAGGGCGGAGAGGGCGACGGTGGAAACGCCGTTTTCCAGATAATATTCGTCGGCCGCGGCGGCCAGCAGCTTGGCATTGGCCCGGATCCGGTTGTCCTGATTGTCCATGCGATATTTCTGAAAGGCATTGCGCGCCATGACGGCGAGCAGGCCGACCATGACGACCACGATCATGATTTCGACGAG
>CAISJA010000303.1 GCA_903885525.1 uncultured Opitutaceae bacterium | reverse complement strand
GCGCCCATCGTGGGCACGAAGCCGAGGCGGCGGCCGGCCAGTTCCGGCGCCGCCCGCGCCGTGCGCCAGCCGTCGAGCTGGTGGTACAGCTTCATGCCGGCACCTCCCGGGGAGCGGGGAACCGCCGCGCCCGCACATCGCCGACATAGCGGCGCGCCGCCTGCAGGATCGCGCCATGCCCGTCGGTGTAGCGCCGCGAAAATTTGGGCCGGAATCCGGCGTCGAGCCCGAGCAGATCGGACACCACCAGCACCTGCCCGTCCGTGTCCCTCCCCGCGCCGATGCCGATGACGGAGATCGACCGCTCCCGGGTGACCGCCTTCGCCAGCGCGGCGGGCACGCATTCCAGCACGAGGGCAAAGGCGCCGAGCTGTTCCAGCCGGAGGGCATCCGCGCGCAGGCGTTCCGCGGCGGCGGGGGTGCGTCCCTGGATGCGATGGCCGCCCAGCTGGTGGACCGACTGGGGCGTGAGACCGAGATGGCCCATGACGGGGATGCCGCTGCCGACCAGCGACGCGACGACCTCCTCGTGGCCGGCCAGCCCCTCGAGCTTCACGGCGGTGGCGCCGGCGCGCAGCAACTCGCCCGCCCCCTCCACCGCCGCGCGGACCCCGCGCCGTACGCTGAGAAAAGGCATGTCGGCGATGATCATCGCCTCCGGGGCGCCCCGGCGCACCGCGGCCGTGTGCAGCACCATCATCTCCGGCGTGGCGTGGACGGTCGAGGGGAAGCCATGCACCACCATGGCCACGCTGTCGCCCACCAGCAGGGCTTCGACACCGGCCTCGTGCAAGGTGCGCGCCGTGACCGCATCGTAGGCCGTCAGCAGGGCGAAGGGGCGCCGCTCCCGCTTGGCGCGGGCGAATTCCAGAATGCCGTTCACGCCGGCGCAGCGGTTTTCACTCGACGGAAAACCCGCGGCCGGAGCGGCGGAAGGGACGATGGTGCCTGTCGCATAGCGATGAAGCCTCGGGTCCGAAGGTGGGGTGGAAGGAAAAATGTCCGGTCGCGAGCTGGTTCGCGCTGGACGGTCTGTGAGTTATGCGGGAGCTTCGCCAAAGCAAATCAAATCGTGACGGCCTCCCCCGGCGCGACGCGCCGCCGTCCTCCTGGCACCGCGCCGGACTTTGACAGCCGCCCTCCCACCGCTACGTTGCCCTTCCACCCATGATCGCTCCCGACCCCACCGCTTTCAGTCCGGCCGAGATCGAAGCCGAGACGGATCGCCTGCTGCGCGCCCTGCTCCCGGTCGACTGCGTGCCGGGGCAACCGTGGAATCTGGAACGCTGCCGGAGCATCGCCCCGCTCACCCTCGCCATCAACCGGCTCAAGCGGGAGAAAAACGCCGTCCTCCTCACCCACTCCTATGTGGAGCCTGAAATCATCTACGGCGTGGGCGACTTCAAGGGCGACTCCTACTTTCTCAGCCTCCAGGCCCGCGAGTCCCGCGCCGCCATCATCCTCTTTGCCGGGGTCGTCTTCATGGCCGAGACCGCCAAAATCCTCTCGCCCCAGGCCACCGTCGTGGTGCCCGACCGCGGGTCGGGCTGCTCCCTCGCCGACTCGATCACCGGCGACGGCCTCCGCCGGCTCCGGGCACTCTACCCCGACGCCACCGTCGTCTGCTACATCAACAGCACGGCGGAGGTGAAGGCGGAGTCCGACGTCTGCGTCACCTCCGGCAATGTCCACGGCATCATCGCCCGCCTCCCCGCCCGCCGCATCCTCTTCGTGCCCGACCGCCTGATGGCCGACAACGTGCGCCAGGAATTGAAGCAGCGCGGGATCGACAAGGAAATCATCTCCTCCGACGGCACCTGCCTCGTCCACGACCATTTCACGACGGCCGACATCGCCGCCGCCCGGGCCCGGTTCCCCGGCCTGAAGGTCGTGGCGCATCCCGAATCCCCGGTGGAAATCACTGCGGCGGCCGACTACACCGGCAGCACGGGCGGGATGATGCGCTACGTGAAGTCCACCCCCGCCCCGTATTTCCTGATGCTGACCGAATGCGGCCTGGTGGGCCGCCTGCAGGTGGAGGACCCGGAAAAACACTTCATCGGCGGCTGCCGGCTCTGCCCCTACATGAAGCTGAACTCCCTCGCCAAGGTGTACGCCGCGCTCGCCGCCCCGCGCCCCGACCAGATCATCACCCTGGACGAGGACCTGCGCCGCCGCGCCGCCCGTTCCCTGGAGCGGATGTTCGAACTCACCCCGGCCACCTGAGCCTCCGCCGGAGCCCCGCGCCCGCTCCGGCGGCCCATCCCCTTCACCCGATTTCCATGCTCACACCCCGCACCGACCACCTGATCGACCTCGCGCTGGAGGAGGACGCCGGCTTGGGCGACCTCACCAGCCGCGCCATCTTCCCCTCCGCCCACCGCAGCACCGCCCTGATCGAAACCGGCCAGGAACTCGTGCTGTGCGGCGTGGCCGTGGCGGCCCGGGTCTTCGCCCGCGTCGATCCGGCATTGAAAACCACGGCGCTGGCCGGCGATGGCGACCTGATTCCCGCCGGCCGGCCGGTGCTCCGGGTGACCGGCCCGACCGCCGCGCTCCTCACCGCCGAACGCACGGCCCTGAACTTCATCCAACGGCTCAGCGGCATCGCGACCCTGGCCCGGCGCTGCGCCCGCACGGTGGCCGGCACCGGCGTGCGCGTCGTCGACACCCGCAAGACGATGCCCGGCTTCCGGGCGCTGGAGAAATACGCCGTCCGCTGCGGCGGCTGCCACAACCACCGCTCGTCGCTCGGCGAGCACGTCCTGATCAAGGACAACCACATCGCCGCCGCCGGCTCCCTCGCCGCCGCCGTCCGCCGCTGCCGCGCCGCCGCCCCGCACACCGCCAGGATCGAGGTGGAGGCCAAGACCCTGGCCGAGGTGCGCGAAGCCTGCCGCAGCGGCGCCGAGGTGATCCTCCTCGACAACATGACCCCCGCGCAGGTGCGCACCGCCGTCGCGGTCATCGCGGGCCGCGCCCTCATCGAGGTCTCCGGCGGGGTCCGGCCCGACACCCTTGCCGCCTACGCCCAGCCCGGCGTCGATGTCATCAGCCTGGGCGCGCTCACCCACTCCGCCCCGGCGGCCGAACTCAGCCTGACGCTCGCCCCCGCGCGCCGGCGGAAGCGATGATTCCCTGGGCGGAGCGGGCGGACCGGCGCCGCCGGCCCGCCCCCCGCCCGCAATCCCCCCCCTCGCATGCGCATCTTCCAGACCGACTGCCTCGTGCTCGGTGCCGGCCTCGCCGGTTCCGCCTATGCCCTGCGCCTGGCCCGCGCCGGATTCCAGGTCGAGCTGCTGTCCCTCGGGCAGCCCGAGCAGGCCAACAGCGACTGGGCCCAGGGCGGCATCATCTACGAAACCGCCCCTGACCCCGCGCCGCTGGGCCGCGACATCCTGGCCGCCAGCGACGGCACCGCCAACCCGGCCGCGATCGCCCAGCTCCTGCGCGAGGGCCCGGCCGCAGTGCGCGAGCTGCTGCTCGACGAGCTGCAGGTCCCCTTTGACCGCGACGCCGCCGGCCGGCTCGATCTCGCGCGCGAAGGCCGCTGTTCACGGAATCGCCAAGCGTCATGTTCGTACCTTCAGACCAGCGGAAAAATGCCTGCTGATTTGCGCTGATGTGATAGAT
>CAISJA010000302.1 GCA_903885525.1 uncultured Opitutaceae bacterium | reverse complement strand
GTGCGGAAAAACTCCCGCCAGCCGGCGCCGTCGTGGTAATCGAGGGCGAGTTCGCGGGCGCCGCGCCAGACCTGCACGCGTTGGACGAAGCCGGTGCGCCGGGCCGCGAGGGTGCCGCCGAAGGCCAGTTCGGTGTCGGGCCGTTCCAGTCCGTAGATGCCGAGGGTGACGCGTTTGTCGACCCGGGCGCGCAGGTCGAGGCAGACCGCGGTTTCGCCGGGGTAGATCCAGCCGGTGATCTCAAGCCCTGCCGCCGCCGGGCGCCAGTGGGTGGGGCTGTCGACGTGGTAGCGGAATTGGGCCGGATCACTCATGAAAGGGCGGCATTAAGCGGCGGGGCGCGGGGGAGAGTAAAGCCTGTTCCGGCCGGCGGCGGGAACAGAATTTGCGATTGGCAATCTCCGGCGCAGCGTGTTCCCTGCGGGCTTGCCTGCCCTTTCCACGACACCGGCTCCCGGCCGGGCTGAAGCGGTTTTCGCCGTGCTCCTGTTTGTTGCGGGATTGGGGTTTCACGGCTGGGGGGCAAGGGTTGGCTGGACGAGCCGGAACCTGCCCGGGGTGGAGTACCGGCAGGCGCAGACCGCCCTTTCGGCCTTCTTCATCGGCCGGGAGGATAATTTCACCCTGGAGTACCCGACGCCCGTCCTGGGCAAGCCCTGGTCGGTGCCGATGGAGTTTCCCCTCTACCAATGGAGCGTGGTGGTGACGGGACGGGTGACTGGTCTGGGCCTGACCAAGGCCGGTCGGGCGGTCAGTCTGGCTTGTTTTTACCTGATGCTGCCGGGGGTATTTCTGCTGCTGGGCCGCTGGGGGGTGGCCCCGGGGCGGCGCTGGCTGGTGCTCGCCGCGGTGGTGACCTGCCCGCTCTACATTTTTTACGGCCGCGCCTTCCTGATCGAGACCATGGCGCTGATGTTCGCGCTGTGGTTCTGGGTGGCCTTCGAGCGGGCGGTGAAGGGTCGGCATCGCGGCTGGCTGCTCGTTGCGGCCCTGGCCGGGACTGGAGCCGGTCTGGTGAAGGTGACCACCCTGGTGCTCTATCTGCTGCCCGCGGCCGCGTGGGCCATCGGCCGGTTGCGGCAAGGCCGGGCGGACGGCCGCTGGCGGACCGATCTCCGCTGGATGGGGGTGGCCGTGATGCTGCCCTTCGCCGCCTCGCTCTGGTGGATCTGGAAGGCGGACCAGATCAAGGCCCGCAATCCGCTGGCGGATTTCCTCAGCGCGGGCAGCCTGCGGGACTTCAACCTCGGCACTCTGGCGACCCAGCTTTCGCCGGAGCTGTGGGCGATGAAGTGGCGCTTGGCCAGCGAGGAACTCACCTGGGCACCGCTCCTGGCCGGCACCGGGGTGCTGCTGTTCCTCGGGGCCAGACACCGGGTGCGCCCGGCGATTTTCTGCACGCTGCTCTTCGTCTCCCCGTTGCTGATTTTTCCCGTGCTCTATGCCTACCACGACTACTATTACGTCGCCAATGCCGTGCTGCTGCTGGTGGCGGCCGGGCTGGTGGTGGTGGGGCTGGTGGAGACGCCCCGCTGGCGCTGGCTCGGGGTCGTCGCGGCGCTTACCCTGACCGGCGGGCAGGCCTGCCGCTACCTGGAGCACTATTACCCGAGTCAGCGGGGCGTCAGCCCCGGAGGCAACGGACAGTCGGAGGCCCTGCGGGCGCTGACCCGCCCCGGGGAGGTGGTGGTCATCGCCGGGCAGGACTGGAATTCAATGACGCCGTATTATGCGCAGCGCCGGGCCCTGATGCTGCGTGGGGATGTTGCTGACAACGAGGCCCGGATCGAACTCGCCCTGCACCAGCTCGAGGGCGAGAGGATCGGTGCTCTGGTTGTCACCGGAAAGTCCTGGCGGCATTTTTCCAACCTGGTCCGTCAGCTCGCCGACCACGGTCTGGCCCCGGAGCCTTGGCTGGAGTGGGAGGAGAGCGTGCTGTTCCTGCCGCAAGACCGCTGGGAGGAGACGATGGACTATGCCCGCCGCTCGGCCCACACGGGCATTCGGGCGATGGCGGGCGCGCGGGCACCGGGGAAACTCGGCGGCGCGTGGCACCGGCTGGGGGACCTTGCGCCGGCAGAGCGCCGCTTGTTTGCCAGCTTCCGGCCGGCTCCGGAGCGCTTCCTCACGACGTTTGAACCGCAGGTGCAGGGCATCGGGCCGGACAGCGCCTTTAGCGTCCATCCCTGGACCCGTCTGGTCTTCCGGCTGCCCCCCGGGCCGCATCGGTTGGCCGGAGCGGTCTGGTTCACGCCCGCAGCCTACCTGGTGCCGCCCGGGGAGGATCCCACGGACGGGGTGGGGGATCAGTCTGCGCGAAATGTCGCCTGGCAAAGAACCGCGCCTGATCAGGCGGATGCTGGTTTCTCCGGCGGATCATCCGGGGGAGCGCGGGAAGGTCGCCCTGCTTTTTGAATTTACGCTGCGGCAGGACGCTGAGGTGGAATTGCTGTTTGATCCAGGCAACCGGGCCCGTGACACCCGCGACTGGATGTGGTTGCGCGGGCCGCTCGTGATCGAGTGAACGAGGCCGTCCGGTTCAGCGGATCTCAATCTGCGCCCAGTAGGCCCAGTCGTTGGTGAGGTTGCCCGCCGGGCCGGGATCGACGGAGAACACCACCATCCCGCGGGGCGGCTCGATGAAGTCCAGGGTGATGTCCTGCGGGCCCCGGTCGGCGGGGCGGGCGGAGGGATCGAGTTCACGGCGATAGAGGGAATGGCGCAAGCCGTCCGGCGTTTCCAGCAGGACTTCGACACCGATCCCGTCGGTGCCGAAGGGTGGCGGCCGGGCATGCGCGGCCGCCGGCAGCCCGAACGTCGCGTGAAGGTGGCGGGCTTCGACGGGGGCCGGGAAATAAATTTCTGAGGGAGCATGGGCGTTGATGACCGGTCGCCCGTCCACCGTGCCCGTGCTGAGCCCGAAATGGCTCCGCCCCTTGACCGGAGCGGGCGAGGCCATCGGGAAAAGCTGGCCGCCCAGGTCCTGCTCCCGGGCATCCGGCAGCGGCGAGCGGGTGGACACGAGGACCCGGGCATCCGCGAGGTGGCGGCCCTGCCAGCGGGCGGCGGCGCCGGGGAGGGCGGTGGCAGGCAGATACAGATCGGCGTCGGCACCGGTGGCGAAGGGCAGCGCGGCGAGGCCGAAGCGTCTGGCCCGTTCGCGCAGGAAATCCAGGCGATGGCGCAGTTTATCCCCCACCGTCACCATGGCGGCGATGCGGCGCGGAGGCAGCTGCGACAGGATGGTCTCCAGCACGGCGGTCTCATCGTCGCGGTCGCCGGGGATCATCACTGCACGGCGCTGGGCGTAGTAAGGCAGGAGCGGGTTCCAGTCTGCGCCGTAGACCAGGATGACGCCGGCCTCCGGAACAGTCTCGCGCAGGATTGTCGCAAGGCCGGGCGGCGGCGGCGCTTCCTTCCAGTAGTAATAGTGGTAGCCGCGGTCGAAGGCCCGGTACTGCAACGCGAGCACCAAGCCGAGCGACAGCCAGCGGGTGCCGGTGCCCAGCCGGGGGTTGCCCCAGGCGGAGGCGAGCAGCAGTCCCGCGGCGCCGGTGAGCAGCAGGGCGTTGGCCGTGTAGTAGTAGTCGTGGACGTGGTACAGGTTGGCGAAGACGAGCGGACCGGTGAAAAATCCGGCGAGGCAGGCGAGGGCGGACCAGCGGGCGCGCGGGGCCGCCCAGGTGGCGCTGAGCAGGGCCACGACCAGCGCACCTTCGGCGAACAGGTTGTGGGTGATGTTCTCCTCCAGGTGCTGCCAAAAGGAAGGTTCGAAACGCAGTCCGAACGGACCGTAGTTCCAGGTCCGCAGCTCGGCCGACTTGAGAAAGCCGGAGAACGGATTGGAGTCCTTGACCGCATCCCCATGGGCGATCCAGGCGGCGGCGGCGGCGAGGGCCAGGGCGACAGGGATGGCGGCGAGCACGGTCGTCCGGAATGCGGGCCGGAGGCCGTCGGGGCCGGGCCTGCGAACCTGTGGGATCAGGTAGCTGAGCGCGAGCAGCCCGGCGGGAACGCCGTAGACCACGAAGGTGGTGATCTTGGTGAGGGCCGCCAGCACGGCGGCCGCCGCGACCCACGGCAGCATCCTCCATTGGCCGCGCTCCAGCATCCGTTGGAGGAGGCAGACAAACCAAACGGAGAAGCACAGGGCGGTCGTCTCGATCATCACCGTCCGGGCGTAAAACAGGTAGACGGGCGTGCTGAGGATGACGGTGAGCGCGAGCAGTCGGCGGGGCCGGGGCAGGCCGGCGAATTCGAGCAGGGAGGAGACGGCAGGCAGGGTGGCGAAAAAAAACAGAATGCTAACCAGGCGTCCCGTCTGTTCGAGGGGCCAGTGCAGCAGGGCGGACAGGCTGGCCATGACCAGCTGGTAGGCCGGAAACTCCATGGGGATTGACCAGGGCGGGCCGAAGAGGGGCGTCAGGTAGTCGAGGTGGAAGCCGTCCTGCTGCATCCAGTATGCGCTGAGGGCGGTTTGCAGTTGGCGGAACTCGTACCGGTCGAGGAGGGAGGCGTGCCAGGAGCGGCTCAGCGTCCAGAGGGTGAACAGCAGCATGGCACCGAACACCGAGGCGAGCGGACGGGCGGAGCGGTCGGGGGCGGTGGGGGCGGCCATGGCGTCAGTGGAGCACGTAGCCGGCGGCGGTGCGGCGGAGGCCTTCGGCGAGGGAGACCTGGGGACGCCAGCCGGTTGCGGCGACGAGCCGGCGGTTGTCGAGCCGGCTGTCCTGCACGTCCCAAGCCGGGGCGGGGGAACAGTGCCGCACGATCGCCCGCCCCACCTCCGCCTCGATCAGGGCCAGCACCTCGGCGATG
>CAISJA010000301.1 GCA_903885525.1 uncultured Opitutaceae bacterium | reverse complement strand
CGGGCGGCGGCGGCGGCCCGGTCGGAGGCTGGCCGGGGGGCGAGGGCGGCGCGGCCGCGGTCCAGGGCCCAGCGGAGGTTGATGGCGGTCGGCCGGGTGGCGAGCAGGGTGGAGTAAGCGTGGTCCAGGCCGGCGTCGGACGCATCGGCCTGCAGGGCGAGCCAGAGCCCGTAGGCGGCGGTGGCTCCGATGAGCGGGGCGCCGCGGACCTGCATCGACCTGATGGCCTGGGCAGCCTCGGCCAGCGTCCGCAGCGTGAGGGTGGCAAATTCGTGCGGGAGGCGGGTCTGGTCGATGATGCCGACGGAGCGGCCGTCGGCCTCGGGCCAGATCGTGCGCCAGGGCTTGCCGAGGATGTTCATGGTAAAAGGATCGGCCTCATGTCAGGCCCGCCCCGCCGGTGGGGCAAAACAATTCCGGTCTCTGCGTGGATCCGGGAGGCTTCGGCCACTATAACAGCAGCATGGGTGGGTAGAAACGGCTGGTTGCAGGCAGCAGACTGATCCCATGGGTCGGATTGCGACTTGCCGATGTATCTACAATGACACAGGTAAGGGTCGGGACCCAGCCCCGTCCGCTCCCGTGCGTGTTCATTCGCACCGCCGCCGCATTGGGCTGCCGGGTGAACCTGCAGATCGTGGCGGCGAGGTGAGTAGTGTTCGGGTGAGTGCGTCAGTTTCCGCAACCTGCCACGTACTGGCCTCCATACGCTTGCCCTCGATGTTTGAATGGTCTCGTAAATTTGAGCCTAGTCTTGTTGATCAACATGGGGACGGGAAATATGGGCCGCCTGTAGGAATTGAAGCTGGTGACTACGCCAGTTTTGTGCCGGTTTTGGCGGCGGCGCGGAGGAGGGCGTCGGCCATGTCGGACGGGGTGGCCGCGACCTCGACGCCGCATTCGCGGAAGATCGCGATCTTGGCGGCGGCGGTATCCTCGGCTCCGCCGACGACGGCGCCGGCGTGACCCATGCGGCGACCGGCGGGGGCGGTGGCACCGGCGATGAAGCCCGCGACCGGCTTTGTGCAGTGGGCCTTGACCCAGCGGGCGGCCTCGACCTCGGCGTTGCCGCCGATTTCGCCGATCATGATGATACCCCAGGTTTCGGGGTCGTCGTTGAACATCCTGATGACATCGAGGTGCGAGGTGCCGTTGACGGGGTCGCCGCCGATGCCGACGCAGGTGGACTGGCCGATGCCCTTGACGGTGAGCTGCCAGACGGCCTCGTAGGTGAGGGTGCCGGAACGGGAAACCACGCCGACGTGGCCCTGCTTGTGGATATAGCCCGGGGCGATGCCGATGCGGCAGCCGCCGGAGGAATCCTGGCCGGTGCCGGGGGTGACGATGCCGGGGCAGTTGGGCCCGATGAGGCGGGTTTTCCGGCCCAGCATGGCGCGCTTCACCTCGATCATGTCGCGGATCGGAATGCCCTCGGTGATGGCGACGCAGAGGTCGAGCCCGGCGTCCACGCCCTCGAGGATGGCGTCGGCGGCAAACGGCGGCGGCACAAACACGGCGGAGGTGGTGGCGCCGGTGGCGGCGACGGCATCGGCCACGGTGTTGAAGATGGGGACCCTGTGGGCGCCGTGCTCGAAGAACTGCCCGCCCTTGCCGGGAGTGACGCCGGCGACGATAGCGGTGCCGTAGTCGAGGGAGAGTTTGGTGTGGCGGCCGCCGAACTCGCCGGTGATGCCCTGGACGAGGACTTTGGTTTTTTCAGTGACGATGATGGACATGGGGAAGGGAGGAGTGAGAGTGCGTGTTCTGCGGAGGGCAGTGGGATGGAGGGAAGTGACGCGCCAGGAGGAAGTGAGCCGGAGATTTTGGACCGCCGCGCTCAGGTGCGGGCCTTGCGCTGGTGGAGGGTGATTTCGTTGCCGGCAGGGTCTCGGACGATAAACATGCGGCAGGGCGGGAACTCCATCACAGCTTGCGCGAGGGGCGCACCGGCGGCTTGGACCGCGGCGAGCGCGGCGTCGAGATCGGCGACTTCCAGGGCGAGGGCGGAGGTGATCTTGCCCGGCATCGCGTTGGAGACGGCGAGAGCCTGCCCGGCCACCTCGTACTCAATCCACCATTGCCCGGGGGCGAACTCAAGCTGCAGGCCGATATTCAGGCCGAGCAGCTCCTCATAGAATTTGCGGGTCGCCGGAATGTCGGTGACCGGGTGGAAGACAAAGGCGAATTCCTTGACTTGAATGCTCATGGGGAAAGGCGGAAGGAGTGGGTAGCGGGTAGGGGTAGCAGCGGCGGACCGGGCAGGGAAGAGAGAGGCGCTTGGGCGGATGCTCGCTCCTCGATGCACGCTCCGGTCGCCTCAGGCGACGAGCCTGACGATTTTTTGGGCGGCGTCAGCCATGGAGTCGGCGGACTCGATCTTGAGGCCGGAGTCGGCGAGCGTCTGCTTGCCCGCGACGACGTTGTTGCCCTCGAGGCGGACGACGAGTGGGATGGACAGGCCGAGCTCGCGGGCCGCGGCCACGACACCGGTGGCGATGGTGTTGCAGTCCATGATGCCGCCGAAAATATTCACCATGATCCCCTTCACGTTCGGGTCGGTCAGGATGATCCTGAAGGCCGCCTGGACCTGGTCCTTCGAGGCGCCGCCGCCGACATCGAGGAAGTTGGCCGGGCTGCCGCCAAAGTGCTTGATGATGTCCATCGTGCTCATGGCGAGGCCGGCGCCATTGACGAGGCAGGCGATGTTGCCGTCGAGGGCGATGTAGGAGAGGTTGTACTTGGAGGCCTCAATTTCCTTCGAATCCTCCTCGTTCAGGTCGCGGAGGGCGACGAGGTCGGGGTGGCGGAAGAGGGCGTTGTCGTCGAAGGAGACCTTGGCGTCGAGGGCGAGCACCTGGCCGTCGGGCGTGGTGATGAGGGGGTTGACCTCGACCATGGAGGCATCGGTCTGCCACCACATCTTGTAGAGGGCGCTGATCAGTTTGACGGCGTTCTTGAAGGTGTCGCCGGAGAGGCCGAGCTGGAAGGCCAGTTGGCGGGCCTGGTAACCCTGCAGGCCGACGGCGGGATCGACGATGACTTTGAAGATTTTGTCAGGAGTCTCGTGGGCGACCTTCTCGATCTCGACGCCGCCCTCGGTGGAGGCGACGATGACCGGGCGGGAGCTGACGCGGTCGAGGAGGATGGCGAGGTAGTATTCCTTCCGGATGTCGCAGGCCTTGGTGAAGTAGATGGTCTGGACCTTGCGGCCGGCGGGGCCCGTCTGGGCCGTCACGAGGGTGTTGCCGTACATCTTGTTGGCGTAGTCGAGGGCGTCGGCCTTGGTTTTGGCGAATTTGACGCCGCCCTTGAAGCCGTCGGTGAAGGTGCCCTTGCCGCGGCCGCCGGCATGGATCTGGGATTTGACGACAAACGGCCCCTCCTGGAGGGACGAGAGCGCCGATTCAAATTCGGCGGGGGAACGGGCCGGCATGCCCTTGGGCACCGGTACGCCATACTTTTCAAACAAGGCTTTGGCCTGATACTCGTGGATATTCATGGGAAAGGGGCTACCTTCTACCCACAAAACCACGCCGAATGACACCAAAAAGAAGCCCGGATGGGGGGCAACCGGCACGTGCAAGCTGACGCGGTGGGGGCCATAAGCCGGGTTGCTTTTGCTCCGGCCGCGGGCAGGATGCCGCGCATGCAATCGCATGAGTTGCTCAAGGAGGTGCTGAAGAAGACCAGCGCGAAGCAGATCGCCGGCGAGATGGGGCTGTCCCTTTCCCTCATTTACAAGTGGGCCGAGCCTCCCGCCGAGGCGACCGGGAGCGGGGCCAACAACCCGCTCGACCGCCTCGCCCAGCTCCTGCGCATCACGGGGGACGTTCGCCTCGCCCAGTGGGTGGCGGAGCAGGCGGGGGGCTTCTACATCACCAACCCCAAAATCCGGCCCGAGACCGCGCACCAGCTCATGCCGTCCACCCACCACATCGTGCAGGAATTTGCCGATATGCTGGGAGTCATCGCGGCGGCGGCCGCCGACAACCGGATCACCAAGGAGGAATCCAAGGCCATCCGCAGCCGTTGGGAGGACCTGAAATCGGTGACGGAAGGGTTTGTCCGCGCTTGCGAACACGGCGACTTCGGGGCGATCAAGCCGGTGCCGTCGAAGACGGGGGCCTGAGGCGTGCGGACGGGCGGATCAGCCGGAGCCGCCGCCCGGTTCCGGGTGGGCCGGCCAGCCGTCCACGGCGGGGGAGGCGACCGCTCCCGATATTTTCTACCGAGCCAGCAGTTGCTGGGTGAGAAATTCGATCTGGACGCGGGACAGCTCCTGCAAGCCCTGCTTGGCCAGCACGAGCAGGCCGTCGAGATCTTCCTGCGAGAAGGTCGATTCTTCGCCGCTGCCCTGCACCTCCACAAACTGGCCGCGGCCGGTCATGACGACGTTGAAGTCCACGGCGGCATCTTTGTCTTCGACGTAGTTGAGGTCGAGCAGCCGGGCGCCGCCGAAGAGGCCGACGCTGACGGCGGCGACGGAGTCGGTGAGCGGGTTTTCGGGGATTTTTTTGGCGTCGAGCAGCTTTTGGATGGCGAGGCGGGCGGCGAGGTAGGCGCCGGTGATGGAGGCGGTGCGGGTGCCGCCGTCGGCCTGCAGCACGTCGCAATCGATCCAGAGGGTGTTCTCCCCCAGCTTTTGGAGATCGATGATGGCCCGGAGGGAGCGGCCGATGAGGCGCTGGATTTCGACGGTGCGGCCGTCGATCCTGCCCTTGGCGATGTCGCGCGGCTTCCGATCGAGCGTGCTGTAGGGCAGCATCGAGTATTCGGCGGTGAGCCAGCCGCCGCTGACGCCCTGCTGGCGCATCCAGGAGGGCACCTTGGGCTCGATGGTGGCGGCGCAGATGACGCGGGTGTGCCCGAAGCCGATCAGGACGGACCCGGAGGCATGCGGGGCGATGCCCGCCTCCAGGGTGATGGGGCGCAATTGATCGGGGCGGCGTTGGTCGGGACGGGCGTGGGACATGAGTGGGGGGCGTTCAACCGGAGGGCGGCGGGGTGAGTCCCGACTCTTCCTCCGAGGGGAGCTGGTTGTCGAGCTCGACGCCGGGCAGGAGCGGTTCCTTCGCGGCGGTGCTGACCTTGTGCACCAGGCTTTTGGCCGCGGTCTGGTCGCGCTGCATGTAGGCGATGAGGCGGTCGTTGAAATCCTTGGCTGGATCGTGGCCCATGCGCTTGAGGGCCTGGACCATGGCGGCCACCTCGGTCAGGCGGGCGATGTCGCGGCCGGGCCGGACGTAGAACTCGATATGCGGGACCTTGATGCCGAGGATGGTGTAGTAATTTTCCTCCAGTCCGGTGCGCTCCTCCACGACCTCGGGCGACCACTCCCTCAGGGTGACCACCATGTCGACCCGCTTTTCCAGCCGGATGCTTTTCACCCCGAACATTTCCGCGATGTTGATGATGCCGATGCCG
>CAISJA010000300.1 GCA_903885525.1 uncultured Opitutaceae bacterium | reverse complement strand
GGCGCCCGGGATCGGACCGTGGCGCCGTGGGACAGGTGTGGAAGGTTTAGCTGACCGGGGTCTCGGCCTTGTGATCCAAGACCATGCCGGCGTAGCCCGGAGCGCCCATCTCGGGGATGTCGAGACCCTGGATCTCAACTTCCTTCGAGACGCGGTTGCCGACGAGGAATTCCGCGATATAGTAGACGAGGATCGAGAGGAGCGAAAGGGTGACGAAGCAGGTCGCGACGCCGATGAGCTCGGCCCAGAACTGGCTCAGCCCGCCGCCGTAGAAGAGACCGGCCACATTGCCCGCGACGCCATTGAAGCCATCGCCGTAGGTGCCGTCGGCGAAGAGGCCGATGGAGAGGCAGCCCCAGGCGCCGTTGAGCCCGTGGACGGAGATGGCCCCGACGGAGTCGTCGATGCGGATCCGGTCAAAGAAGAACACGCCCTCCACCACCAGGATGCCCGCGACAATGCCGATGATGGCCGCGCCGCCGACGCTGACGAAGGCGCAGGGGGCGGTGATAGCCACGAGGCCGGCGAGGATGCCGTTGCACATCATGGCCGGGTCGGGCTTCTTGGTCTTGAACCACCACATGTAGAGCGTGGTGGCGAGCGCGGCGGTCGAACCGGCGATCATGGTGTTCACCGCCACGACGGCGATGCGCAGGTCGGTACCGGCCAAGGTCGAGCCCGGGTTGAAGCCGAACCAGCCGAAAGCGAGGATGAACGTGCCGAGCATGACCATCGGGATGTTGTGCGGCACGATCGGATTCACCAGCTTGCCCTCGGCGTTATACTTGCCGTAGCGCGGCCCGATCAGCCAAGCGAAGATGAAGGCGATGACGCCGCCCTGCATGTGCACGACCGAGGAGCCGGCAAAATCAAGATGACCGTGGCCGAGACCGAAATTGGCGCCGAGCTGGGAGAGCCAGCCACCGCCCCAGACCCAGTTGCCGAAAAGCGGATACATGATGGTGCCGATGCAGGCGCCATAGATCATGAAGGCGGAAAATTTCCAGCGTTCCGCGGCCGCCCCGGTGGGAATGGTCGCGGTCGTGTCCATGAACACCATCTGGAAAAGGAAAAGCGCAAAGGCCGCGGTGTCGTAACCGGCCCCCTGCAGCAGGAAGCCCTTGAGGCCCAGCAGGCCGAACGGCTTGCCGAAGAGGGTAATGGTGTATTCGTGATTCAGCCCGCCATAGCCGCCCAACGTGCCGATGGCGCCGATGCCACCGAACATAAAGGCGAAGCCGCAGAGGTAGAACCCGAGCATGCCCAGCGGGTAGATCATGAAATTCATGGCCATGGTGTGCCCGGCGTTCTTGGCGCGGCACAGACCCGTCTCCACAAGCGCAAAGCCTGCCTGCATGAACATGACCAGGAAGCCGGTGAACAGCGTCCACATGAAATTGATCGCGACGCGGTTGTGGCCGACATTGTCAGCTAGTTTCACGGCCAGCGGCTCCAGCGCCGCCTGCTTGGTGTAGTCGTCCGCCGCCTTTTTGGCGTCCTCGTAGGCCTTCACCTTGGCGGCGTCCTTCTTGTCGTCGGCCATCAGGTCGGCCGGGGCGCTGACGACAAAATTGGGGACGTCGGCAATGGTGCCGGTGGCGGTGCCCGCGGGATCGGGCTTGGGATCGTCCGCACGCAGGTGCGGCACCGGAAGACTACACAGGAGCGTCAGCCCCAGCAGGGCTGCGCGTGACCGAGACAGGCGGGAGAACCAGTTACTCATGGATGTTTTGTTGTCAGGATGGTGTTTACTCAGGAGCAGCTCTCCTTGACGCAGCGTGCGTACCAACAGGAATAAACAGAAAATAAACATTTCCCTCCGGAGTCCGCCTCGCACGGGACGACCAGATTTTCCGCGCGCGCCGCGTCCGGCGCCCACCGACCCCGCCTCAGGGCTCGGTCACAAACCGGTAGCCGATTCCCGATTCGGCCTGGAAATGGCTGAACCCGCCTCCTTCCCCTTCGAGCTTGCGGCGCAGGCGCATCACGTAGATGCGCAGGTAGTGCGTCCGGTCCTCGGCCTTGGGCCCCCACAATTCCCGCAAAATCTGACGGTGCGTCAGCGCCATGTCGCGATGGCGGAGGAACAGCTGCAGCAGGCCGTATTCGAGGGCGGTCAGCTTCACCGGGTGGCCGCCGCGCGTCACCTTGCGGCGGACAACATCGACCTCGATATCGCCGAACCGGACGAGCGGTTCCTCCCGGGGGGAAAGTTTCCGGCGCAACAAAACCCGCAGGCGCGCCAGCAGCTCGTGGTTGCCGAATGGCTTGATCAGGTAATCATCCGCCCCGGCGTCAAGGCCCGCCACTTTGCTGCCCTCCTGACCGAAGACGGAAAGGATCAGGACCGGGAGGTCGCTCTGGGCCCGGATTTCCCGCAGCACTTCCAGCCCGGGCAGGTCCGGCAGGCCCATGTCCAGGATAATAGCGTCCGGCTTGGCCTGCGCCAACTCCTGTAGGCCGGCCGAGCCGGTCGCCGCGGTCCGCACCCGGTAACCGGCCTCCGCCAGCGTCGTGCCCAGCAGGCGGCGCAGCGGTGCCTCATCGTCGATGAGCAGAATTTCAGCGGGCATGGTGTCAGGCGTCCTCGGCGGGCCCGCACTCGTTCCTGACGTCTGGCAACGAGACGGTAAACCGGGCGCCGCCCCCGGGATTGTTGCAGGCCACGACATCCCCGCCGTGGGCGAGGGCAAATCCCCGGACGATGGAGAGCCCCAGCCCCAGGCCTCCGGCCCGGGCGGCCGGCCCCCGGTGAAATTGCCGGAAGAGGGTGCCGTGCAGTTCCGGCGGCAGTCCGGGACCATGGTCGGAGACCCAAATCAGGATCCGCCCGCGGCCGTCGGTCGTCTCCCGTCGCGCCCCGATCTCGATCGGGCAGCCGGGCGGCGTATGCAGCGCGGCATTCAGCAGCAGATTGGAAAAAACGTGTTCCATCAGCGGAGCATCGGCCCAGATCAGGGGCAAGGAGGACGGCAGATCCACCCGCAGGGGATGGCCGGAGAGGGAGTTGTCGAGGGAACGCCGCGCGGACTGGACGATGTCCCGGACATCGCACCAGTCCGGCAGCGGTTTGAGCGCCCCCGACTGCAGCCGGGTCTGGCTGAGCAGATTGCCCACCAGCCGGTCCAGCCGCTGGGTGGCGGCGCGGATTTCCTGGATCCATGCAGCCGATGCTCCCGTCTCCGCGGCCGCGAGCTTGTCCCCGGCCGAGCGCAGGATCGCCAAGGGTGTCTTCAACTCGTGCGAGACGCTGTTGAGCAGGGCACCGTGAAGCTGGTTGGCCTCGGCCGGGCGCTGGCGCGCGAGCAGGTGCTCGCGCTCGATCAGCAGCCCGATTTGCTCGGCCAGGCCTTTCAGGAGGGCCTGGCGTTCGGACGCCAGGCGGCTGCACCTCGCCGGCAGGGCAACCACAAACACCCCGAAGCCGACCCCGCCCCGCAGCAGGGGAAAGTGCCACCGCCCCCCGGGTGAAAGCTCCGCGGCGGACTCCGCGGCCGACCCGGCATGCCGGCAGATCACCTCCGCGAACACCCGCTCCGCCTCCGGGAGTGCCGGGGTGCCCGGAGAATACGGCTCCAACGCGCCCCCCGTGCCGGTCAGGAGCAGGGTGGTGCTCGTCCCCATCAGCCCGTCGGTATGGCGCAAGGCGGTTTCAATCGCTTCCGGGAGCGAGGCCGTCCCGGCCACGGCCCGGGCCAGTTGGAGCAGCGCGTTGGCCTGTTTCTCGCGCCGCTGGCCGGACCGCTCCCGCGCCCGAAACTGCGTGGTGAGGTGGCCGGCGATCAGCGCGACCAACAAAAACGCCCCCAAGTGTACGCCATCATCCCAGTCCAGAATGCGCAGGGAGAACCGGGGCGGTATGAAGACGTAGTTCCAAATCAGGGCGCTGCTGATCACCGCGCACAGGGTCGGACCGCGTCCCACCCGCACTCCCAGCAGGAGCACCGTCAGCAAATAGACATAACCCAGCGACCGGTAGGAAAGCGGCAGCAGGCACCCGGCCACGGTGACGGCTGCCACCACGCCCAGCACGCCGAGGTATTCCCCGGCGAGGGAAGGGATCGCCGTTTCCCACTCCGCCGCGCCGGCCCCCGCGCCCAATGCCGGCCCGGCCCGGAGGCTTTCTCCGCCGAGAGGTGGCAAGGGGGACAGGATGGTGGGGGGCAGCATGGTCGCGCCGGCCGAAGCCGGCCCGACTCAATGCAGCAATCGTACCATCCCGGGCCCGACTTTGCCCGGCCTCGCCGGGCCCGATACACCGGACCGAGGCCGGCACCCCGCGGGCCCCTCCCGGGAGCATTGAAAAAGGGGTGGCCGGCGGCGCCCCTTGATCAGGCAACCAGGCGGCGGAGGCGGCTCAGATCGCCTTGCCGCCGCGCTCGCCCGTGCGGATGCGGATGCACTCGGGCAGATCCTGGATGAAGATCTTGCCGTCGCCCACCGACCCGTGGAGGCCGGTCTTGGCCGTGCGGAGGATCGCGTTGATCGTGACGTCCGCGTAGTCGTCGTTGCAGGCGATGACGATCTGCACGCGCGGAATGAGGTTCGGGATGACTTTCTTGCCGCGCTGCACCTCGATCTCAAGCTGCTGGCCGTGGCCGCTCACGCGACTGACGGTGATGCGCTCGATCTCGGCGTCGATCAACGCCTGGCGGACGTCGTCGAGTTTCTCTTCGCGGATGATGGCGGTGATAAGCTTCATGGGAGTGGGATCAGTTGAGATTGCTCAGACCGTAGCCGTGTTCGCCGTGCAGGACGTGGTCCATGCCGCTCTTTTCGTCGGCTTCCTTGAGCCGGAAACCGACGGTCTTTTCCACGAGAAAACCAAGCAAAATGGTCATGGTCGCGGCGAAGGCGATGGTGGCGCCCACGGCCGTGAGCTGGACGCGGAGCTGCTGGGCGATGCCCCAGCCGGCCACCTTCGTGCCGGCGTCCACCCACCAGGAATGGCGGATGAAGAACACCAGGCCGATCGCCCCGATGATGCCGCCCGTCCCGTGCACGCCGAAAGCGTCGAGCGAATCGTCGTAGCCGAACCGGTTCTTCAGCATGATCATGATGTAGCACCCGACCGAGGCGAGGGCACCGAGGCAAAGGGCGCCCGGGACCGCCACCACGCCCGCCGCCGGGGTGATGGCCACGAGACCGGCGAGGATACCGGAGGCGAGGCCGAGACTGGTCGGCCGCCCGTGCATGATGGCTTCGATGATGAGCCAGGTCAGGGCACCGGTCGCGGCCGCCACCTGCGTGACGGTGAGCGCCCGGGCGGTGTCGAGGTTGGAGGCGATGGCCGACCCGGCGTTGAAGCCGAACCAGCCGACCCAGAGCAGGCCCGCGCCGAGCAGCACCATCGTCAGGTTGTTCGGCGAGGTGGAAAGCTTGGGGTAGCCCCAGCGGCGCCCGAGGTAGAGCGCGAGCACGAGGCCGCTGACTCCGGAGGAGATGTGCACCACGGTGCCACCGGCGAAATCAATCGCCCCCTTGGCCCCGAGGTTGTAGAAATAGCCGTCGCTGGCCCAGACCCAGTGGCAAAGCGGAGCGTAAACCAGGATGATCCAGAGGGCGATGAAGGTGACCCAGCCCTTGAAGGTGACGCGCTCGGCGATGGCCCCGGCGATCAGCGCCGGGGTGATGATCGCGAACTTGCCCTGGAACATCGCGAAGACGTACTCCGGCACGCCGGCCGGCATGATCGAGTCCTCCAACCCGCGCAGGAGCACGAAATCCTTGTTCCAACCGATGATGCCGCCGAGGACGTTCGGCCCGAAGCTCAGGGCATAGCCCACCACCGCCCAGATCACGCCGACCACCGCCATGGAGGCGAAGGAATGCATCATGGTGCCCAGGACATTCTTGGTGCGCACCAGCCCGCCGTAGAAAATGGCGAGCCCGGGCACCATCAGGAGCACCAGCGTGGTGGAAACGAGCATCCACGCCGTGATGCCGGAATCAACCACCGGAGCGGGAACACCTGCGCCTGGAGTTTGCGCAAGGAGAAGGGAGGGGAATAGCAGCAGGCCCAAGCAGGCCCACCACCGCGGGGAGGAGGTGTGACAAATCATAGCAGGAATGAGGCCGACAATGCAGCAGTTGACATGCCACGAACACGGGCAAATACATCTCCCCTGTCATACTTTATAGCAATTTTTATCAAGCACTTATCGCATTTTATTCCGCCTTCCGCGAGGGCCGCCGCCTGTCGTCCGCATTTCGCCACGCTTGGCCGCCCGTCCGGGAGAATCCGGTCCGCGCCGGTGGCCGGTCCGCGCCCGCGCGGAGCCCGGGCCTTCCGGTCTCCCTGCCGGCGTGCTCGGACCGCTCAGTTCCGGCCGGGATCATCCGGTTCATCGGCGAAGAGTTTCAACCCGGGGTCCAGCGAACCGAGCACCAGGCGCCACAGGCCTGGACCGTCGGCGGCGGTCAGATTGTAGCGAGCCGCCGGCGCGGCGAACCAGGTTTGGTGCTTCATTTCGTTCTCTAGCTGCCCCTCGCCCCAGCCGGCATAACCGAGAAAGGCCCGGACGGTGACGCCGGGCACGTCGGCCATCTCGGCGGCCCGATCCGGTTCGAGGCCGAACTGCAATTCAAACTCCCCGGTCTGGCTGCGGGTGTGCCAGGCCACGAAAATCAGTTTGTCCTGCTCCACCGGGCCGCCTTGGTAGAGCGGCAGGGCGGCGAGCAGGGCGGGGGCAAATCCCGGGCGGTACGCGCCGAGCGTGCGGCCGAGGGGCCGGTTCAGCACCACCCCGAGGGCGCTGGCCGGATCATGGGCCGAAAGCAAAATGACCGAGCGGTGAAAATTCGGATCGCGCATCTGCGGATGCGACACCAGCAGCTGCCCGGCCAGACTCTCGTGTTTTCCGCGGCGTTCCTGCATGGGGGGTGCTCCCGGCGGGTGGTTCAGAGTTTGCGCACGCGGACACCCGCCTCGGAAAGGATCGGGCCGACCAGGGGGTCGTTGTTGTAGTCCTCGTGGTACTTGATCTCCGCGATGCCGGCGGCGGCGAGGATCTTGGCGCAATGGATGCAGGGGTAGTGTGTGACGTAGGCGGTGCAGCCATCGACACTGGAGCCGCGGCGGGCGGCATCGGCGACGGCGTTCTGCTCGGCGTGGACGGTGGACTGCTCGTGGCCGTCGCGCATCGCGAGGCGTGCGGCGTGCCGGGCAGCCAGCCGTTGTAGCCGGCGGCCACGATGCGGTTGCGGCGCTCGCCGCCGGTGACGACGACGCAGCCGACGTTGAGCCGTTCGCAGTTGGAGCGGGAGGCGATCAGCTTGGCCGTGGCCATGAAGTACTCGTCCCAGCTCGGACGGTGCGGGAATTGCTCGGTGGCCCGGGCGATGAGGTCGATCGGTGTGAGGGAGCCGGCGTCCATGGCCCCGACGCTGGGCAAGGGCGGGCCGGAGGCAAGGGGGAAGGTGCGACTTGCGCACGGCAGCCCCACCACTCAACCTGCCCCATGGCCTCGCTCCAACACCTCGCCGACTACTGCGACCGGCGCACCCGCCGCAGCGCCTTCCAGGATTATCCCGGGGCGGTGAACGGCCTGCAGGTGGCCAATGACGGGCGGGTGACCAGGATCGGAGCGGCGGTCGACGCCGGGCAGGTGCCCTTTGAACAGGCCGTGGCGGGCGGCGTGGATTTCCTGATCGTGCACCACGGGCTCTTCTGGGGGGGCGTCCAGCCGCTCACCGGTCCCGCCTATGCCCGTTACGCCGCCCTGATCCGCGGCAACTGCGCCGTGTACTCCTCCCACCTGCCGCTCGATGCGCACCCCGAACTGGGCAACAACGCGCTGCTCGCCCGCCAGCTCGGCCTCCGCCCGCGGCGCCGCTTTCTCGAACGCGAGGGCGAGGCCATCGGCTGCCTCGCGGCCAGCCGGCAGCGCCGCGCCCAGCTGCGCAACCGCCTCGAGGAACAGTTTACCCGCGTGGTCGCCATCGAATGCGGCAGCGCCGCCCCGAGGCTGATCGCGTTCTGCTCCGGCAGCGGCAACAGCGCCGTGCCGGCCCTCGCGGCCACCGGTGCCGACACTCTCGTGACGGGCGAACTCCGCGAAGAGTGGTTCAACTACGCGCAGGAGCACCGGCTCAACCTCTACTGCTGCGGCCACTACGCCACCGAGGTGTTCGGCGTGAAGGCACTTGCC
>CAISJA010000299.1 GCA_903885525.1 uncultured Opitutaceae bacterium | reverse complement strand
GTTTTGTTTTTCTTTTTTTCACCCCTGCCTAGTGGCAGATGAAAATCATTCAACCGAGCCACTTTCTTCGCTCAGATCAGCCGTAGCTGTGGGACGGCTCTGAATTGCAATTACCATTACCGGTTTCAGGTCATTATGTGCTTCATTAAGAGACTGTTAACATGTAGCGGAAAATATGAGACACTACACTAGTTATTAACCACGAATAGACACGAATGAACACGAAGCCCCGGGAATTCTTTTCTCCGATTCGTGTCCATTGGTGTTCATTCGTGGTTTCTTCCGATTGGTTAGTATGAGTCGGCGGCTTCGCTGAAATAGTACGGGGCCTGGTAGGCGCCGGTGCGTTCCTTCTCCAACTGGCGGACCAGGTCGTTGAGGAGCGCGGAGGCGCCGAAACGGTAGCGGGTGTGGCTTAGCCACTCGTCGCCGAGGGTCTCCTTCACCGCGATGAGAAACTGCAGGGCCTGCTTGGCGCTGCGGATGCCCCCGGCCGGCTTCATCGCAATGGCGGTGCCGGTGTCGAGGTAGAAGTCCCGGATGGCCTCGAGCATCACCTGGTTGTTCCCGAGGGTGGCGTTGCCGCTGGTCTTGCCGGTGCTGGTCTTGATGAAATCGCCGGGGCGCAGCACGCGCATGGCGAGGAAGGAGGCGGCCCGGATGGCATCGTAGGTCTCGAGCTCGCTGACTTCGAGGATGACCTTGAGGGTGGCCGCCCCGCAGGTCTCGCGCACGGCAGCGATCTCGTCCTGCACGAGCTGGAACTCGCCGGAAAGAAACGCGCCGCGGTTGATGACCATGTCGATCTCGTCAGCCCCGTCCCCCACCGCCGCCCGGACCTCGGCGAGGCGGGTGCGCAGCGGGGCCTGGCCGGAAGGAAAGGCTGTGGCGACGGAGGCGATCCGCAAGGCGGCGGCCGGCCCGAGCGTCCGGCGGGCATGCCTGACCATCGCGGGATAGACACAGACGGCGGCGACGGACGGCACGGCGGCATCGTCGGAGGGCCGGAGCGCCTTGGCGCAGAGGGAGGCCACCTTGCCCGGCGTGTCCTTGCCCTCGAGAGTGGTCAGGTCGACCATCGAAACCGCCATCTTCAGTCCCTGGACTTTGGACGTCTTTTTGAGGCTGCGGGTGGTGTATTTGGCGACGCGCTCCTCGATCCCCACAAAATCGACCGGGCCGATTTCATGGAGCAAGCGCCGGAACGCCGCCTGTCCTGGGGTTGCCATGGTCGGGCCACTATCGGTTTCCCGCCGCCGAAAACAATGGCAAAGTCATAAAGCACCCGAGCCGCGCGCTTGCGCCCGCTGCCGGCCCGCGCATGGTGGAGGGTGATTCCCATGTCCACCGATTCCCCCCTTCCCGCCCCCACCGAGCCGCGCGGCGAACTCGTCATCCGCACCATCGCCATGCCCGCCGATGCCAATGCCAACGGGGATATTTTCGGCGGCTGGCTCATTTCCCAGATGGACATCGGCGGGGCCATCTTCGCCAAGAACCTTTGTCGCAGCCGGGTGACCACGGTGGCCATCGACGCCATGTCGTTCCTCCATTCCGTGTACGTCGGCGACATCGTCAACTGCCATGCTTCGCTGGTGAAGGTCGGCCGCACCTCCATGAGGATCGACGTGGAGGCCTGGGTGCACCGCGGGCACGACGCCCAGTTGCTCCGCGTCACCGAGGGCGTCTTCACCTACGTGGCGATCGACGAGCAGCGCCGCCCGCAGCCCGTGCACCGCGACAAGGGCTGAATCGGCTTGGGCCTGGCGGCACCGGGAGCCTCCGGACCCACGGGTTCCTGGCACCCTTGACGCAGCGCCCGTTTGACGTCCGGCCGGGTCCGCCTGATTTTCGCGCCTTGGCCAACGATCCCCCTGCTTCCCACGACCCCCGCGGCGCCCTGGCCGCGACCGGTGCCTTTCTCCTGTGGGGCATCGTGCCCCTGTACTGGCACCAGATGCAGGGGGTCTCCCCCTTCGAGCTCATCGCCCATCGCTCGACCTGGTCCCTGCTGTTTTTGCTGGGGGTGCTCGCGTGGCGGCGCGATTTCGCCTCGCTGCGCCCGGCCTTCGCCGATTTCCGGATCCTGGGCCTGAACGCGCTCAGCAGCGCCTTGCTGGCGACCAACTGGACGATCTACGTCTGGGCGGTCAACGCCGGCCACATCATCGAGTCCAGCCTCGGGTACTTTCTGACTCCGCTGTGCAACGTCGGCTTCGGCTGCCTCTTCCTGCACGAGCGGCTGCGCCGGCTGCAGTGGCTGGCCATCGTCCTGGCGGCGCTCGGGGTCACCCTGCTGCTGGTGGGAGTCGGCCACACGCCGTGGATCGCCCTCTCCCTCGCGGGCACCTGGTCCTGCTACGGTTTGCTGAAGAAAAAATCGGCCCTGGGTCCGGTCGCCGGCCTGACCGTGGAAACGATCGTGCTGCTGCCCGTGGCCGCGGCGCTGCTCCTGTGGCGGGCCTCTACCGGGGAGGGTGCCCTCGGCCACGCCAGCCCGGTGGTGCAGGCCTACATCTTGAGCGCCGGCGTGGTCACCTCGATCCCCCTCCTCTGCTTCGCCTACGGGGCCCGGCGTATCCGGCTCGCCACCCTCGGCCTGCTGCAGTACATCGCCCCGACCGTGCAATTCCTCATCGGCCTGCTGGTCTACCGCGAACCGTTCGACTCCGCCCGGTTTCAATGCTACCTCTTCATCTGGGCGGGGCTGATCCTCTACAGCGCCGACGGATTCTGGGCCCAACGGCGGCTGCTTTTCCGGCCGGCCGAAGCCGTCTAGCCGACGGCCCGGCGGAAAATGCGCTGCCGTTTCGGCACCCCAACGGCCGGCTCAGCCCGACCCCGGCCGGCGGGGCAGCGCCCGGCGGGGGACGATCCCGCCTCCCGCTATTTCGCGGTGAAATCCAGCATTTCCAATTCAAAGACCAGCGTGGCCCGTTGCGGAATGGCCGGAGGACGCCCCAGCGTGCCATAGCCCAATTCGTACGGGACAATCAGCAGCCATTTCTCCCCCCGGTGCATTTTCTGCAATGCCTCGTCCCACGCCCGGATCAACTCGTCCCGGCCCACCCGGGTGCGAAAAGGCTGCTTCGGATCCTGCGCTTGGTCGAACACCGTCCCGTCCAGCAGCATGCCTTTGTACAAGGCCGCTACCATCATGCCCGGTTTCGCCGTGGGTCCCTTTTGGTCACCCTCCTTCAGGATCAGGTAGCGCAGCCCGGTGTAGGTGCGCTTCGTCTGGGGCCAGCGGTGGCTGATCATCTCCATTTCCTCCGGAGTAAATTTTTCCCTTTGCGCATGGGCGGACGGCGCGATGCCGAGCAACGCGAGCACGGGAAGGAGAAAGAGGAGGCGGGAGAGCATGATTTTCACGGGGACTTCGGGGGTGGGATGACGTGGAAGGTAACAGCAAGATCGGATGCGGTCGAGTGCGCGGCTTCCGCCGGAGCGGCCCCGGTCCGGACGGTCGGCATGCTGTCCGTCGCCGGAGTGGGCACCATTTCAGGCTGGGTCGCCGCCGCCGCGACAGCGGCAAGCGGCTCGGCGCGGGCCAGCTTCACGGGCAGGTTCGCAAAACCCTCCTCCAGCAGCTCGATCGCCTTCAGGTCGCGGAATTTGCCCTTGTCGATCGAGCGGTTGGGCCCGTATGCCCCCATGACGACCACGATGACGCGATGCCCGTTGCGCTGCGCCGTCGCACTGAGACAGTAGCCTGCGCTCGCGGTGTAGCCGGTCTTCAGGCCGTCCACCCCGGCGACCTTGCCGAGCAGGTTGTTGTGATTCCGCATGTGCTGCGGCCCCTGCGGGCGGCTGAGGCCGAAGTCGCGCTCGCGGACGGAGGTGTAGTTGAGCACGTCGGTGCGCCGGATCACGTAGCGGCAGAGCACCGCAAAATCCCGCGGAGTGGTCAGGTCGCCGTCGGCGGCATGGCGGCTCCCGGGCGGCAGCCCGTGCGGGGAACGGAACATGGTGCGGGTCATACCCAGTTCATGCGCCTTGGCATTCATCAGCCGGACGAAGGCCTCGACGGAGCCGGCGGCCGCCCGCGCCAGGGCGTGAGCCGCATCGTTGGCGGACTGGATCATCATGGCGTAGATCAGCTCCTCGACGGTAAAAGTCTCGCGGGGATC
>CAISJA010000298.1 GCA_903885525.1 uncultured Opitutaceae bacterium | reverse complement strand
TTGCAGGCGGCCTTGGCGGCGGCGCGCTCGGCCTTGCACTTGTCGCACTGACAATCCTTGGCGCAGGCATGGCCATCCTTGCATTCCTTGGCGTCCTTGGCGTCCTTGGCGTCCTTGGCGCAGTCCTTGGTTTCGCCGGCAAGGGCGAGGGAACCGAGGCTGAGGATGAAGGCGCAGGCGAGAAGGCGGAGGGTGTTTTTCATGGTGGGATGGGGGTGGTTGTTGACCCACAGAATCTTCCTTTGGGGGCCGTGCAAGCCTGGATATGCCGCTTTGCGGGTGGGGTGGGCCGGCCGTTGGCGAGGCCGCTGGAGCGGCCCGGTGGTGAGCCGGCTGGCTACCGGATCAACTCTTGCACCAGCGGCTCGTGGACCGGGGGGGTGGCGGTGAAGCGGATGGCGTTGCGCAGGAGGGCGGCGGCGCGGGCACCCTTGGCCTCGTCGTTGACGTGCAGAGTGCAAAGGAGGGTGCCGGGGGCTACGGGCGTGCCGATCTTGATGAGGTCGGCGAGGCCGACGGCGTGGTCGACCGAGTCGGTCACGGCGGCCCGGCCGCCGCCCAGGGCCATGATCGCATGGCCGCACTGGAGGGCGTCGACCTCGCTGACGTAGCCGGAGGCGTCCGCCGGGGCGCGGAGGGCGAGGCGCGTTTGCGCGGTCGGGAGCAGAGCATAGTCGTCCACCACGCGGGGGTCGCCGCCCTGGGCGGCGCACATGGCGCGGAATTTGGCGAGGGCGGAACCGTCGGCGAGGGCGGTTTCCATCCGTCGTTGCGCCGCCGCCAGGCCGGGGGCCAGTCCGCCGAGCACGAGCATGTGCCCGGTGAGGGCAAAGGTGACCTCCATCAGGTCGGCGGGGCCGCGGCCCTTCAGGCATTCGATGGATTCGATGACTTCGGTGGTGTGGCCGGCGGCGTGGCCAAGCGGCTGGTTCATGGCGGTGAGCTGGGCCCACACGGGTTTGCCGGCGGCGCGGCCGACCTCGACCATGGCCTGCGCGAGGGCCAGGGCGTCCTCCTTGCGCCGCATGAAGGCGCCCCGCCCGAATTTGACGTCCAGCACGAGCGAATCGATGCCCTCGGCGAGCTTCTTGCTCATGATGCTGGCGCAGATCAGCGGGATGCACTCGACGGTGCCGGTGACATCGCGCAGGGCGTAGAGCTTGCGGTCGGCCGGCACGACCTGCGGGGTCTGGCCGATCATGGCCAGTCCGACGCGCCGGAGGATGGAGCGGAATTGCGGGACCTCCAGCATCACGCGGAAGCCCGGGATGGCCTCGAGCTTGTCGAGTGTGCCGCCCGTGTGCCCGAGGCCGCGGCCGCTCATCATCGGCACTACCAGGCCGCAGGCCGCGGCCAGCGGCGCGAGGATGAGCGAGACTTTGTCGCCCACGCCGCCGGTGGAATGCTTGTCGACCTTGGCGCCGGGCAGGTCGCGCAGGTCGATGACCTCGCCCGAGTGCAGCATGGCGTCGGTCAGCCAGGCGGTTTCCTGCGGGGTCATGCCGCGCCAGAAAATGGCCATGAGCAGGGCGGCGGCCTGGTAGTCGGCAAACTGGCCGGTGGTGACGCCGCGGGCGAAAAACCTGATCTCGGCCTCGGTCAACGTGCCGCCGTCGCGCTTCCGGATGATGATGTCCTGGGGGAAAAAGGCCGGGGCGGTCATGGGGCGGAGGCTAACCGGGGTCCGGCGGGAGCGTCGAGGGGTTTTGCACCGGGGCCCGGCGCCGGGCCGGTTCAGTCCGCCGGCGCGGGGAGCCTGGGCGGGGCGGCGAGGGCTTCCTGCACCAGACCGCCGCGGCGGGCGTACCAGCAGGCCAGCCCGCCTTGAT
>CAISJA010000297.1 GCA_903885525.1 uncultured Opitutaceae bacterium | reverse complement strand
TCCTTGATCGCCGCCGCCTGCTGGGTGATCAGCCGGGCCTGCTGGCGCCCGAGCAACAGTGCCGCCTGGGCCGTGGCCTTCAGACTGCGCTGCGTCCGGGTGCGGTTGACCGCGCGGGTGACGGATTCGCGGAGCCGGGCGCCGGTGACGGGCTTGTCGAGGTAATCGCTGCCGCCCATGCGCAGGGCCTCGGCCACGATATCCTTTTCGCCCTCCGCCGTGATGAGCACAAAGGCCAGCGTCGGGTCGAGGGCGGTGGCCTGGCGCATCAGGTCCACCCCGGTCCCGCCAGGCATCCAGTAGTCGGTCACGACGGCGTCGAAGCGTTCGAAGCCATCCGTGCGCAGGATGGCGAGGGCCTGCTCCATCGTTTCGGCCAGCGTCACCGTGTGCCCGGCGCCCGACAGATAAGTCTCCACGATGATGCGCGAGCTGTTGTCATCGTCGACCACGAGGACGTTGGGGGAGGCTGATTCTGGTTGCATCTGCCGCGCCTTCATCGTCGCAAAATCCTGAGGATTTAGCCCAAATCCGGAGAACGGGCTGAATTGCCACCCGGTTTGTGCCGATGAGGCCGCGGAGTGAGCCACTCTTCTACCCAACGCCTCCCGGTGCTCCGGCGGCCAGCCTTGGCCATCGCCGGCGGACTGGCCGGGTATGCGCTGAACCGTTACGGCGGAGTGGAGATGGAAGGCGGCGTCCCGCTGGAATTCGGCGGCTGCGCGTCCCTGATGGTGGCGGTCTTGATCGGCCCGCTCTGGGGCGGTCTGGCCGGAGCCCTGGCTTTTGCCGGCAGCATCGGGCCGTGGTCCCATTCCGCCGGAGTCTATTTGTTTGCCGGCGAAGCGCTCTGCATCGGCTGGTGCAACCGTCACCGGCCCTACTCTGTCCTGAGCGTCGGCACCGCCTATTGGGTGCTGGTGGGACTGCCCTTGGCGGCCCTGCACCTGCTTTGCCTGACCCGCCTGCCGGCCCCGCTCCATTGGATCACCCTCGGGGTCATGCCGATCAGCGGTCTGCTGGCGGATTTTTTTGTCGACCTGCTGGCCGCCATTCCCGGGTGGCGGAAATTGCTTGCCCGGCAGCACCCGGGCGGGATCCAGGAGCCCACCCTGCGGGAAATTTTCCGGCGCCGCTTCGGCGGCATCTCAATCGTGGTCCTGCTCATCATCGCCGTCATCAGCGGACATGCCTACAACCAGCGCAGCCATGCCGCCGCGGCCCGGGAGATGGCGACCACCGCCCGCCACCTCGGCCTACAGATGGAAAGCTACCTCACGATGCACCGCCTGGTGATCGAGAGCGAGGCGCGCCAGCTCTCCGTGGAACGCGATGGTCCGGGCGCGGCCGTCGCCACCGACTTCGGCACGATCCTCCAAACCTACCCGGGCTTCATCACCATGCTGCTGGCCGATGAGCGCGGGACGGTGGTGGCTGCGGCTCCCGGGACACGACCGGACGGGCGGCCGGCGGCCGGGCCGGGCAACTCCGTGGCGGACCGGGGTTATTTCCGGCAGGCGCTGGCGTCCGGGCGCTCTTACGTCAGCGGCGTCTTTCAGGGGAAATTTTTCGGGAATGACATCATTGTGGCCATCAG
>CAISJA010000296.1 GCA_903885525.1 uncultured Opitutaceae bacterium | reverse complement strand
GTTCCTGCTGCCGGGAGGTCAGGCTGGAGAGCGCCGTGGCGGGTGGCCACGGGAAGGGGAACGAATCAACGACAAGGGGGGAGGCTGGTCCGGGACCGAACTGCGCCCACCAGGCGGCAAAGCCGCTGGAACGCAGCACGCCGGCAGTGAAATCGTCGTCCCGGGCCACGACGAGCAGGGTGTCGGCGGGGAGCTGGTCGCTGCCGATCCAATCCCAGTCCGGAACGGGTCCGGCGCGGGGCGCGGCGCAATAGCGGTCGAGCCGGGCGAGGGCGCGGCGCAGGGCCTCGTGGCGGTGGGGATTGTCCCAGAACGGTCCGGCGGTGGCGGTGGGCGGGCGGGAGCGCAGCCGGGTGAACGGGCCGGTGTAGAGGGCGGCTTCCGGGGCGGTGAGGCCGGGCGGAAAGTCGATCTGCCAGGTTTCCACCCGGCCGGCGGGGCTGGCACCGACGAAGCGGCGGAGGATCTCGTGGTTGTCGCGGCCGCTCGGATTGGCCGCGGCGGCGAGGGTGCGGGCCGGGCGCGCGGGCAGGACGCCGGGGTGCCAAGGGGGTTCACCCAGGAAACAGAGGCCGGAGTTTTCCGGCAGCGGTGAGGCGGCGGGCCGGGCCATTGGGGGGCGGGCAGCGGCGCGGGTTACACGGCACCGCGGGGGGCGGCGGGCCGGCCCGTCAGGGAGGCGGCCGCGAGCTCCTGTAGCACGGAGTCGAGGCGGAGCGGCTTGCTGATGATGCTGTCGAAGCCCGCCGCCGGGTCGGCGCGGACGCCTTCGAGGAGGGCGCTGGCGCTGACTGCCACGATGCGGGGCCGCGGGCGCCGGGCGGTTTCCTGGCGGATGAGCCGGGTGGCCTCGAGGCCGTTCATGACGGGCATCTCAAGATCCATGAAGATGACATCGTAGTTCTGCCGCCGCACCCGGAGGAGGCTCTCGTGGCCGTTGTCGGCGAAGTCGGGGACGCAGTTCTGCAGGTGCAGAATCTGGCGCATGAGGAACTGGTTGGCCGGCTGATCCTCCACCACGAGCACCGTGAGGTGGCTGCTGTCGGGGCGGGCGGAGCGGGGCGGCGGGGCGGTGGTGGGGGCGGGTGGGGCGACCGGTGCGGCCGCGGAGTGCGGGACCTGGAAGGTGAAGAAAAATTCGGTGCCTTCGCCGGCCTGGCTGGCAAAGTCGATCTGCCCGCCCAGGGCCTCGACGAGCCGGCGGCAGATGGCGAGGCCGAGGCCGGTGCCGCCGTACCTGCGGGTGATGGAGGCATCGACCTGGCTGAAGGGCTTGAACACCCGGTCGCGCCGCTCGGGCTGTATACCGATGCCGGTATCGCGCACGCTGCAGCGGATCAGGTCGACAGTCGGGGCGGTCCGGGCCCCGGCCGGCTCCCGCCGGATCCGCACCTGGACGCTGCCCTCCCCGGTGAACTTGATGGCGTTGGAGATGAGGTTGAGCAGAATCTGCCGGAGGCGCGGCCGGTCGGCGAAGACCTGTGCAGGCACATCGGGATCGACGCCGCCGGTGAGGGCGAGCCGCTTGGCGGCGGCGGCGGGGTGGGTGCTGCGGATGACGTCCTGCACGAGCTCGGCGAGGGAGAAGTTTTCCGGGCTGAGGGGCACATGGCCCGCCTCGATGCGGGAGAAGTCGAGGATGTCGTCGATGATCAGCTTCAGGGCCTCGCCATTGGTCTCGATCATTTTTAACCAGGGCTGGTGCTCGGGGCGGACGCCGGATTCATGCAGCAGGGAGGCAAAGCCGAGGATGGCGTTGAGGGGGGTGCGGATCTCATGGCTCATGACCGCGAGGAACTCGCTCTTGGCGCGGTCGGCCGCCTCGGCCCGTTCCTTGGCGATGCGCAGCTCGCGCTCGGCCTCGCGCAGGGCGGTGATCTCGATGCAGGAGGCGATGACCTCGCGGACGGCGCCATGCTCGCGGCGCGGCCGGAGCTGGATGAAGAGCTCGATGTTTCCGGAAGTGGTGAAGACGATGGAGTGTTCGTTCCCGGCCCAGGCGGCGGCATAGGCGGCGTTGAGCTGGGCGGCCTGCTTGGGCGGGACGACATCCTCGATGAGCCGGCCCTCGATCTGGCCCGGGGTGAAGCCCAGCCGGACGCTGAGCTGGCCGCGGGCGAGGGTATGGATGAAACCGCGCGGCGTGTGCTGCACGCAGAGGATCAGGCCCTGCTGCAATTCGAGGGCCTGCCGGTAATACTCGTTCACCGAGTGCAGGCGCTCCTCGGCTTCGTGGCGCAGCCTGACGTTGGCGGCGGAAAGTTCCTCCGAGGTCACCTCCAGCGTGTGTTCGAGGAAACGGCGGTCCTCCTGCTGCTCCGCATAGGCGGCGGCCACGGCCGAGAGGAATCCGCGCCAGCGGGGATCATCGCGGTCGATGTCCGGGTGATGTTTGCGCAACTGGCGCTGGAGCAGGGGATTTATTTCAGGCATCTTCGGACAGCGCCGTCAGGGTCATCGTCTGGTTGTGCAATTCGCAGCTCGCCACGAAGGCGGACGGGCAGAGTTCGCCGTAGGAGTAGAACCCGGTGCAGATGGTGCGTTCGCCGAGCCGGGTCTGCACGGCTTCGACCTCCTCCTCGATGCGTTGGCGCATGACGAGTTTGCGTCCGACACAGCTGACCAAGATGGCGAGGGCGGAGCTGGGAGGCGCCGGATCGGTCGCCTGCCTGGCCGCCTCGGTGGCGCCGCCGACCAGGCCATCCAAGCTGGCCTTCATGAGGCGCGCGTAGGCGCCCTGGCGGATGTCGCCGGCGAAAGTCAGGGACTGCTCGTGTTCGTCGACCGCGAGAATGGTGCGGACGAGGCCGCCGGCGCTTTCGCGTTCGGGGAGAATCTCCAGCGGATAGAGGAGGCCGCTGGCGGGCAGCTCCGCGGCCCGGTGGGCAAGGTAGCGTTTGTAGAGGGCGAGGGCGGGCTGGTCGTCGAGCTGATAGAGCACGTTGCCTTTGGCGCGGGTGATCAGGCGGCGCGGGCCGAAGGCGGTCCAGCCGCCGGCTGAGCCCCAGCAGGGGTGGAGGCTGGAGCCGTAAAAGCCGACCGCCACCAGGCGGTCGGGCCCGATGTCGGCACCCAGTCCGACCAGGGTCCGGCGAAAGGCGGAGCCATCGCCGGCGAGGCCGCCCGTGGCCTGGACGTCGGGTGGCAACACGGCGCGGAAGCCCGCCGCCACGGTGGAACCGTTCAAGAGCAGTCCGTCGCTGAGCACGAGGACATGGCGCAGGTCGGGTGCGAGCAACTCGCGGGCCAGCCGTTCGGCCGCCGCGGTGCTGGCGTCGGCCGAGGCGACGGGAGCGATCACGGCGCGGACGCGGGCGGAGGTGAAGCTGACTGCGACGGCGGTGAGGGTGTCATCGGTGACATGGGTGCCGGTGATTTCCCCGGCGGTGGAGCAGCCGGCCACGACGGCCCGGGGGAAGGCCTGGCGCAATTCCGCCAGGGGAGCCGCGGCGGGGTCCTCCAGCAGCGGACGCGCCGCGAAGTAGAGCACGAGCTGGGCGGTGGGCGCGATCGAGGCGGGAGGGATGGACCAGCCTTGGCCCGGCTTCCATTGGGTGGGAGTAACCTGCATGACGGGTGGGGTGAAAGTGGTGGGGGCCACCGGCAAGCCGGAGGACACCGTTTGTGTATCGGAGCAAACGGCAGAATGCTTGAGGCGGCAATTGAGAATAAATTGGTGGCGCCGGCGGCACGCCCGTACCCTCGGGGCGTGCGGGCGGGGCCTGAGTATTCCCGGGGCAGCGCGTGGCGGGCCGGTCCGGCGGGCCCGGCCGTGGAGCGGCAAGCGGTTGCGACCGACGGTCGTGGCGGGCCCCGGTTGCCGTGGGCCGCGTGTGCTCCGAAAGGGCTGGCAACGCTTCTGGCGGCGGAAAAAGCGGCCAAGGGACAGGAGGCGGTCCGGTTTTCCCGAGGGACCGCCCGAGCGAGCCGCAGCGGCTCCCACAGCAGGCAAAGAAAAAGGCCACGCGGGCGGCGTGGCCTGGAAACGGGAGCGGTTGCCGGGCTTACTTCTTCGGCATCTGGGTCTGCAGCTCATCAAGCCGCTTCTGGATCTCGTTCATCTCATTGACCAGTTTCTCCTCCATTTTCTTGCGGTCGCTGCTGTTGACGATGCTCATGCTGGCGGCGTCGCGGACGACATTGGCCGGCAGGCTGAGGAGGCGGGTCAGGAGGCCCTGGTCCTTGAAACTGCTTAGGTACAGGGCGGTGATCTCGTGCGAGAGCTTGAGGGAGTCCTGCGCCACGGTGTTGGCGGCCAGCAGGTTGTTGTGCAGCGTCTGGTTGCGGGCCATCTCGGTGGTCAGCACCCCGCTGATCTGATCGGAGATGCGCTGGCTGTACTGATAGAGGGAGTCGCGGGTGAGGTGCTGGTCCTTGGACATTTCGGAAAGGATGGGGGAGATGCGTTCGGCGAGGCGGCCGCCGACTTTGTCGATCTGCTCGTTCTGCAGTTTCTCGGCTTCCTCCGGGGTCTTCGGCACCGAGCCATAGGGCGTGATTTTCTGGGCAATGGCTTCGGCGAGTTTGGCCATCTTTTCCTGGTCGAGCTTCCGGACTTCCTCATCGGTCATGAACATGTCGGCCTGGCGCTTGGAGATGGCGTCCTTGAGCAATTGGTTGACGGCCTCGATGTGCCGGCGGGTTTCCTCGGCGGAAGCCTTCATCTCGGCATTGGTCTGCTCGCGGAGGGAGGAAATTTCGGCCTGCTGTTTGGCGGCCAGGGTCTTGATCACCTCCTGGTGATACCAGAAGGCGGCGCCGACGATGAGGAGGGCCGTGAGAATGACCGCGGGGAGTTGGTCTTTAAGCTTTTGCCACATGGTGTAGTGAGGTTGAAGGAGGTGACTGCTGACACAGATAGCGGTTGAATGTTCAATTGCAATGCCGCCCTTTGGGAGCCGGCCGGGAATCCGGCCGTCCTTACCCATGAGCCTCAACCGTTATGAACACACCCTGCATCGCTATCTGGAGACGCATCCGGATGAATGGCGGCATTGGCGGGGCCGCGTGATGGAGGTGGCGAAGCGATCGGCCGGCGTGGGGGAAAATGCACGCGGGCTCGAGCGTGAGCTGTGGGATTATCTGGCCGAGCGCAGCACCCAGGTGCCGGAGCTGCGCGACCTGCACGCGGACGGGATGCGCCGGGTCAGCCTGCTGAACCTGGCCGAGTACCTCCTGCGGGTCTGGGGGCCGCCCCCGCCCCCGCGGGCGCCCCGGCCATGAGCCGGAGGCAACCCGCCGCGGCCGTTCGCCTCACCGCGGGGGAGGACCGGCCGCTCCGGGCGCCCTTCATGCCAGGCGTAGGCGAGCAGCAGGCCGACGGCGGCGAGGAAGAGCCAGGCGAGCGGGCCGGGCGGGAGCCGGTGCTCGCCGAAAATCTCCAGCCCGTAGCACAGCAGGGCGATGGCCCCGCCGAAGAGCAGGAAGCCGGTCCGGTCGAGCGGCGCGACCTGGGTGTCGAGAGAGTCCGGCCCCGGTTTCATGGAGGCGGGAGGGCCCGGTTTCGCGCCGGCCCGCCCCTTCACGGCCTGGCCCGCGCCATTTTGCCTTTGGGGTGTTTTTTCCATTGCCGAGCGTTGGCGGGCTCCCTCTAGTTTTCCGTTTTCCGCCCCATGCATCTCCGCGCGCTCAAGCTCAACGGGTTCAAAAGTTTCGCCGACTCCACTACGCTCAATTTCGAGCCCGGCGTCACCGCCATCGTCGGACCCAACGGCTGCGGCAAGTCCAACATCGCCGACGCCATCCGCTGGGTCCTGGGCGAGCAGAGCGCCAAGGCGCTCCGCGGCGGCAAGATGCAGGACGTGATCTTCGAGGGTGCCGACACCCGCCGGCCGGCCCAGCTCTGCGAGGTCTCCCTCCTGCTCACCGAGTGCGAGGCGCAGCTCGGCCGCGAATTCCACGAGATCGAGATTATGCGCCGCGTCCACCGCGACGGCCAGGGCGAGTATTTTTTCAACGGCCAGGCGTGCCGGCTGAAGGACATCCAGAAGCTTTTCATGGACACCGGCATCGGCCGCACCTCCTACTCGATCATGGCGCAGGGCCAGATCGACCAGATCCTCTCGTCGAAACCCGAGGAGCGCCGCGCGGTGTTTGAGGAGGCCGCCGGCATCACCAAATACAAGTCCTCGCGCCGCGAGGCGCTAAACAAACTCGCCCTGACCGACCAGAATCTCGCCCGCGTCGCCGATGTCGTGACCGAGGTCGGCCGGCAGATCGGCAGCCTGCGCCGGCAGGCCGCGAAGGCGCTGCGCTACAAGCGTGTCAGCTTCCGCCTGCGCCACCTCAGCCTCGCCCACAGCGCGTTTCAACATGCGCAGCTCGCCGCCGTGGTGGCGGAACTCGAGGGCAGGGTCGCCGCCCAGCGCAGCACCGCCACCGAGCGCCGCTCCCGGCTCGAGGGGGAGCAGTCGGCTCTCGATGAGCAGAAGGCC
>CAISJA010000295.1 GCA_903885525.1 uncultured Opitutaceae bacterium | reverse complement strand
CTTCGTCCAACTGAGCGCGAAACTGCTCGAAATCTATATAGCGGCTCAACTGCTCCAGAGGATCATGCAATTTCGAGAGCGCCGCAAGCCGCTCGGATTCATCGAAAAACTGGGCTGATCTGTACTCATGCCGTCGATCAGCAGAAAGCGTACCATCTATCTGTATACCAATAGTTTAAATTATTATCCACCCCTATGCAAGCAGTTGCAGCGTCATATTCACTCCCTGCGGAACGGGACTGAAATATATTAATAGTAGTACCTACAACCCCTGATCATACCGTCACTAATGACCCGTCTACTTTCTAAATAATTTTATTGATCCGAGTTTTATCGCCCGATGAAACGCATAACTAAAAATCATAAATACGGAAAAGAACGCATAGCGATATTTTATATCTGGTATCACGCCAGCCGATATCGCGTAGTCTTTTAGAACTGATGTCACTATAACTAAAACTATACATAACGGGATTGTTATTTTGTAATTTGGTGTGTACATAAAATAATACTGCAAAAGGCTGAGAACGAAGCAGCCTTTTGCAGTTGTGCTTCAGTTGGTAATAATGGGAGGATAACGATCATCCATTCCTGGTCTATATGGCGGACTATTGCGGACTTCATTCAGTACGTCTTTTGTGGCGTCTGCGGCAATGACTCCCACGGCTCCGGAGGCAAATGCCCCAAAGCCGGTGGCGGCTAGGCCGACACCGACTGCTACACCCACGATACCGGATGCTATATCTACCCAATCTCCGCCACATATTCTGGACATATCATATTCTGATAACTCATTCATGGTTTTATCCTTGGTTTGTTCTGGCTGGATTGCCAGAAAAGGCAAATTTTATATGGCATGCATTCATGTTGCTTTTATTTTTGTATCATTTTCTGAAAGCGAGGACTGCAGAACCACTCGGCATGAGAGATTCTGCCACAAACAGATGCGCCAAAAATTGTTTTTAATGCGGCGGCTCCTTGTCTTGGGGCCCATACTGTCGCGCCAAAGCTACTCCTTCTGTCATCATGCGCGCCTGCCCATTAACTATTTCAACCACTTGGTCTGCGGCTTCGAAGAGCCATTCAGTATGGGCACTAAAAATAATCGTCCGCCCTTGCTGCCCCAGTCGGAGGAGCAACTCCATGAGCGAGTGCTCGGCCCGCATGTCGAGCGACGAGCTTGGCTCATCGAGCAGGACGATCGGGGCCTCGGTATAAAGTGCTCGGGCGATGGCGAGGCGTTGCCGTTGGCCGCCCGAGAGGTTGCTGCCGTTCTCCGTCAACGGCGTCTGGAAGCCCTGGGGGAGGGTTTCGATGAATTCGAGGATACCGACTTCGCGGCAGACGCGGAGCAGGCGCGGCAGATCGGGCTGGATTTCCCCCGGGGCAAGATTTTCCAGCACGGTGCCGGAGAGCAGCTGGGTCTGCTGGGGGACGATGGCCACCCTCTTCCGCAGGGAGGCGAGGCTGGCGTACTGGATATCCGTTTCGCCGATGAATATCTTGCCCGCGTCGGGGACGTACAGCCTCCGCAGCAGCGCGAGCAGCGTGCTCTTGCCGCAGCCAGACTCGCCGACCAGGGCCGTGATTTTGGCGGCGGGAATCGTCAGCGTCAGGTTCTGCAGCACCGGCAGCCGGCCGGGGTATTTGAAGGTGACGCCTTCAAGGCGAATGTCGCCCAGCGTTTCAGGGGCGAGCTCCACCGTCCCGGTGTCCTGCTCGCACTCCAGATCAATGATTTCGTACAGGCGCTCGGTGGCGATAAGGGTCTCGCGGATGGCGGCGTTCATCCCGATGGGCGAGGTGATCGGGCCGGTGAGGTAGCCGGCCAGGGTGTAGCACGACATCAGCTCGCCGGCGGTCAGGCTGGCTTGCAGCACCTGCGAGGCACCGATCCAGAGCAAGCCCACCATGTAGGCCTGGGTGATGAAGCTGGCGAGGGAGCCCACCAGCAACCCGCTGTTGGCGGCATCCCAGACCGGGCGGAGCAGCCGCACGAGCCGGGACTCGGTGCGCAATCCCATGTGCCCCTCCAGGCGAAAGGCCCGGATGACCGGCTGGGCATTCAGGGACTCGACCAACTGGGCGTCGAAATCCGCCCCGCGCTCCATCATCAGCCGCTGATATTTCTTGTTCAACCAGTCCGCGGCAAAATAGACCAGCAGGTTCAGCGGCAGCAGGGCCAGGGAGAGCAGGGCCAGTTTCCAGGAGTAGAAAAACATCGCCGCGAGGGCGAAGACCAGGATCAGCGGCTGAAGCAGCAGGCTGAGGAAAGTGCCGTTGAGGAAATTGCGGATTTTCACCGCATCCGACACCCGCGAGATGATCTCGCCGACCCGCATGGTGTCGAAAAAGGGCTGAGGCAGCCTCAGCAGGTGACGGTAATACCCCAGAATGATAGCGGAGTCGATCTGCTGGGCCGTCCGCAACATGAGCCGCGACTGGAACCAGCCGAGCACCAGCCGGAACACCAGCACCACCAGCATGGATACGCCCAGAAGCGTCAGCAGGTTGCGGTTCCCGTCCACAATCACGTTGTCCACGATTTTCTGGACGTAGATCGAGGTGGAGAGGGAAAGCACCGTGGCCAGCACCGCCCCGATGAAGGCCTGGAGGAGGACGCCCCGTTGGGGAATCAACAGTTCACACACCCGGCTGAACGCGGACTTGGTCCGGCTGCCCGGTTGGAACTCCAGACCTGGAGCCAATAACACCAGCACACCGGTCCATTCCCCCCGAAACTTGTCGAGCGGCCATTTTTCTACCCTGCCCAAGGCCGGGTCCATGACGCGGAGAGATTTTTTGCCGAGTCGCACCACGACCACATAATGCTGCGCCCGGTTGCTTTGCCGGATATGCGCGATGGCAGGAAGTTCGAGTTTTCCCAAACTCTCAAACGGACATTTCACCCCTTTGGCGGTAAAACCAAAGGCTCTGGCCCCTCCACCAGCCCGAGCGCCGTGCTGCCCTGCTGGTTGGTGCCGATTTTGCGGCGGAGCAAGGCCAGCGAAACCTCCAGCCGGTAGTGGTGGAAAACATAGGCCAGGCAGGCGGCCCCGCAGTCCGTGACATCGCGTTGGCGAAAGTTCGGCATGGCTCAGGCAGGGTTGGCCCGGGGATCGAGCCAGGCACTGACATCCTCGTAGAGGACTTGCAGCAGGCTGCGGCGGGCGACGAGAAAACGCGCATTGAGCGTCATCCCCTTGCGGAGTTCGCCCTGCACGCCATTGGACAGCCGCAAGGTCGTGCGGAGGGGCTTGATGACGACCTTGAACAAGACGCCGCTCACGGCTCCAGCCGGCGCGGTGCCACCGGCGCCGAACATGTCGCCGGAGATGCTCTCGACCGTGCCATCGAGCGTCCCCCACTGGGTGTAGGAGTAGGCGTCGATCTGCAGCCGCACCGGCTGGTGAACTTTTACCAAGCCGACATCCTTGGCGGAGACATAGGTTTCGATCTGGAGGGTGTCCTCGGGCGAGACGGCCCCGAAGGACTGCCCCATGGGGGCGTAGCCTCCCGCGCTGGCGCCGGTGAAGCCCACCAGGACGCCGTCCATCGGGGCGCGGAGGGTGTATTGCGTCATCTCCTCCAGCAGGCGTTTTTCCTCCGAGGCCAGATCCGCCCGGGCCGTCTGCTCGTCGTGGAGGCGGGTCTGCCAGCGGGAGAGGGTTTGATCGATGAGGAGCTGCGATTCCTTTTTCAGCCGCTCGGCTTCATAGCGGGCGTTGTCCAGCTCCTGGGTGGTGGCGATGCCCTTGGCGCACAGGGTGGTGTAGCGGGTCAGCTCGTTGGCGGCTTTCGAGGCCGCCAAACGATAGGAGTCAAGCTGGGTCAGGAACTGGGCCAGATCCTGGCGGAGCGGCGCAGTGGCCAGCCCGGCGAGGTGCGGGAGCGCCCCCTCACCGAGGCTGTAGGAATCGACCGTGAGCTTGTTCAGGTCGGCGATGCTCTCCGCCTTTTCCTGCTGCGACAGGTGGTTGCGGGCCAGCCGTTCTTCCAGGTCGCGGGAACTGATGACGAGGAGCGGCTGCCCGGCGCGGACGCGGTCGTTCTCATGGGCGAGCACCTGGGCGACGCGGCCCGCATAGGCGGCCCGCAACTCGACCCGCTCGGTGGCCGGGCGGACCAGCCCGGCAGCCCGCACCGACAGATCCACCTTGACCAGAGGGAGCGCCGCCAGCCCGCTGAGTGTCCCCCACAGCACCAGCCAATACACCCAAGGGCGTTGCGGGCCGTGGGCGGCAAAGAGGCTCTCCAAGGTATCCTCCGCCAAATGGGCTGGAAGCAACTGGGACGTGCTGGGCATGCGAGACGCGACGATGCCGGGGTGCTCTCGCGGCTGAAGCCGTTTGGAGCATGAAATTTCACGCAAAGAAAAACTTGACCCGGGGAAAATCCACCTGAGCGGCGTCTGGATTTTCAAACGGGGCGCTTTCTAATGGCGGGAGGCGGGAGGGATCACGGCCAGGCCCATGCGGATGGCCCACTGCATCAGGTCGATGCTGCGGTGCAGGCCGAGCTTCTGCATGATGCGCTGCCGGTGCGAGCGGGCGGCGTGTTCGGTGAATCCAAACAGCGTGGCGATCTCCGCGTCGGTGAATCCACGGCCGAAATACGGGATCAACTCCAGCTCGCGGGAGGTGAGTATCTTGTAGAAAGCGTGCGGAGACTACCGCAGCTCCCGCATCGCCGACTGCACCTCGGAGGGGAAATAGTGTTGCCCGGCCGCCACCGCCCGCACCGCCGGGAGGAGTGCCGGGAGGTGGGACTCCTTCCAGAGCAAGCCGGAGATGGAGGTCTGCCCGGCCAGATGCAGGGTCAGCGCGTCGTGCCGCACCGTGAGCAGCAAGATGCGGGGCGGGTGCAACTGCAGGATCAGATCGCTGGCCAGGTCGGTCCCACGGGCATCGGGCAGATTGAGATCCAGCACGACGAGGTCCGGCTGGTGCTGCCGGGCCAGGGCCAGCCCCTCGGCGGCGGTGGCGGCCTGCCAGCAGGCCCTGATCCCCGGCGCGCCCCGCAGATTGGAGGCAACCAGGCTGGCCCACAGGGGATCGTCCTCGATGTGCAGCACGGAGAAATCTGGCGTTCCCATAAGTTTTTTCCGACCCCGACGTTTCTGTCCGCTCCTCGGCCGGAGACAAAGGACAAGGGGCGGATGCGCCGTTTATGTCAGGAAACGTCGACAAGCTGGCTCCGGTTTCCACGCGGTGGTCGCGCGCGCTCGGCCGGACGAGCCGGGCTGGAAACAAAGCGCCCGGCGCCCGGCGGGCGGGGGCTCACCGCAGCAGTATGACGACAAGCGAGGTGGCGAAAAAAGCGAGCAGCAGGGTCAGGCCGTAGAGGCAGGAAAGGGCGGCGCTTTTCCACAGGGTGCGGCCCCAGGTTTCCTGATACAGCCGGCGCAGCATGAGGACGGGGTAGAGCAGCAGCCAAAGCTCCGCGGCCGTGTCCACCCACCCGGCGGCGCGGAGGCTGGCCAGGCCGGTAAGGAAGACCAGCCCGCGGCTGAGCAGGCGCCAGAGAAAATAGAAGGTGTGAACATGCACCGAGCCGACGAGGTGCTGGAGGAAATAGGACCCGCCGCCGCGGAAAAGCAGCCGGGTGTAGAGGGCGAAGAGGGGCAGGCAGAGCAACAGCAGCTTCGGCACCGCGTGCAGGATCGCCTCCAGCGTCTCGTGCTGTTGCGCGAGCGCCTGCCGGAGCTTGACGGTGATGAGCTGTCCGAGCCAGGTGCCGTTGAGCGGGCCGAGGTCAAGGGTGAGGGATGCCGGGTCGTCTGCGGCGGCGGCCGGCGGGTCGGCTTCGGCCGGAACGGCCGGGGCCGTGGAGGTGGCCGGGGCTGGATCGGCGGAGGGGCCGGGCTGGCGGAGCGTTTCCGCCGTGGCGTTGCGCTGCTCCTTGGCCGCGGGGCCAGCCAGGGTCGGCGCCTGCCCGGTGACGGCTTGGTGGGCGGTGGCGATCTTTTCGGGCAGGGCGCGGACCTGTTCGTGCAGCTCCGCCTTGCGGTCGGGATGCAGGAAGGCGAACAGGAAGTAGAGAAAGCTGACGAAGATGTAGAGGCGGAACGGCGGCACCTGCGAGGCGCGCCGGCCGGCGTTGAAATCAGCCGTGAGCCGGCCCGGCCGGAACAGGAGGGAGGCGAGGTTGCGGAAGAATTTTTCGTCGAAATGAAAAACACTTTCCAGCGCCTCCAGCAGGACATGCCAGAAGGAGCGGTGAAAATCAAAATCGTGCTGGCCGCAGCGGTGGCAGTAGGCGCCATGCAACGGCGCGCCGCAGTTTTGGCAGACGGGGACGGGGCCGCGCTCCGGGGCCGGCGGTCCGGCCGGGGAGGCCTGGGCGGCGCGGGAGGCGGGAGCGGAGGATTCTGCCGCCAGCCGGGGCATGGGGTCGGGAGCGTCCGGAGCGGGGGGCATGACAGGATCGGCTCGCGCGGCAGCTCAGGCCGGGGCCGGCGGCGGGGGTGGCAGGAGCAGGGCCTCGATGGCCGCCTTCAGCTCCTCGGGCCGGAAGGGCTTGCGCAGCACCTGGTCGGCGCCGAGCTTCCGGGCCATACTAAGGTAGAGTTTCGAGTCGAAGGCAAAGCCGCCGGAAATCGCGATGATGCGGACCTGGGGGTTGATCTTGCGCAGCTCGATGATGACCGCCAGCCCCTCCTTTTCCGGCATGACAAGGTCGGTGATGATGATCTCCGCCGGGTTTTGCCGGTAGAGCCGGAGCCCCGCGCTGCCGTCGGCCGCCTCACGCACCACATGCCCGGCCGAGACCAGCATCATCGCCACGATGGTGCGCAGTTCGTCGTCGTCGTCGATGAGGAGGATGGAGGCCATGAGGTTGTTGCGGGAGCCCGGGCGGCGCGGATCAAGGAAGGGCAACCGGCGGGGCGGGTCAAGGCCCGTAGCGGCGGCGGGAGGAAACGCCGGGGGATGGACCGGGGGCAAGGCAGAACAACGCAAGGATATTTCCGGCCGGAGGCCGCAGAACCCGTTGGACGATTCCGGATAAGTCGTCACTGTGCACGGTTTCCCGCCCTCAACCTACCTATGTGGATCGTCCGCCTCGCCCTCCGCCGTCCGTACACGTTTACCGTGATGGCCCTGTTCATCCTGATCCTCGGCGCCCTGTCTGTGCTGCGGATGGCCAAGGACATCTTCCCCTCGATCGACATTCCGGTCGTGACCGTCCTATGGGTCTACAACGGGCTTTCCCCCGAAGACATGGAGAAGCGCATCGTGATGCTGAGCGAGCGGGCGATGACGACCACCGTCAACGACATCGAGCACATCGAGTCGCAGTCGCTGCCCGGCGCCGGCGTGATCAAGGTTTTCTTCCAGCCCCGCACCAGCGTGGATGCGGCGGTGGCGCAGGTCACCGCCATCAACCAGACGATTCTGCGCGTGCTGCCCACGGGGGCGACGCCGCCGCTGGTCATCCGCTTCAGCGCCTCGAACGTGCCGATCCTCCAGCTCGGTCTCGGGAGCAAGACCCTCTCGGAGCAGGCGCTCTACGACATCGGCCTCAATTTCCTGCGCTCCCAGCTCGCCACCGTCCAGGGCGCCTCGGTCCCGCTGCCCTCGGGCGGCAAGGTCCGCCAGATCCAGGTCGACCTCGATCCCCGGGCGCTCCAGGCCAACGGGCTGACCCCGACGGATGTGGCCAACGCGATCAACCTCCAGAACCTCACGCTTCCCTCCGGCACGGCCAAGATCGGCGACCGGGAATATGCTGTGATGGTCAACAGCAGCCCGGACCTCGTGAAGGGGCTGAACGACCTTCCCGTCAAGGTGGTCAACGGCACCACCCTCTTTGTGCGCGACGTCGCCCAGGTGCGCGACGGCAGCGCCCCGCAGACCAACATCGTCCGGCAGAACGGCACGCGCGGCGCGCTGCTGCCGATCCTGAAAAGCGGCGCCGCCTCCACCCTCGACATCATCAGCCGCATCAAGGGCGTGCTGCCCCGCATCGCCTCCACCCTGCCCAAGGAGCTCGAACTCCATCCCCAGTTCGACCAGTCGATCTTCGTCCGCGCGGCGCTCAACGGCGTGATCAAGGAGGCCCTGATCGCCACCTTCCTCACCTCCGCCATGATCCTGCTCTTTCTCGGCACCTGGCGGAACACCCTGGTGGTGGCGCTCTCCATCCCGCTCTCCATCTTCTGCTCGCTCATCATCCTCAATCTCTGCGGACAGACGATCAACGCCATGACCCTCGGCGGCCTCGCCCTCGCCGTCGGCATCCTCGTCGACGATGCCACCGTCACCATCGAGAACATCGACCGCAACCTCGGCCTGAAAAAGCCCCTGATCCAGGCCATCCTCGACGGTGCCGAGCAGATCGCCGTCCCCGCCTTCGTCTCGACCCTCTGCATCTGCATTGTCTTTGTGCCGATCTTCCTGCTCGAAGGCACCGCCAAGTTCCTCTTCGGCCCGCTCGCCCTCGCCGTCATCTTCGCCATGCTGGCGTCCTACTTCCTCTCCCGGACGGTGGTGCCGACCTTCGTGCACTACCTGCTCCACGGGCAGCCGGTCTTCCACGATCGGGAGGACGGGCCCGCCGATCCCCACGCCCCGCGCGGCGACCTCTTCTGGCGGATCCACGTCCGCTTCCACGTCCACTTCACCCGCCTGCGCCGCGCCTACACCGGCGCGCTCGACTGGTGCCTCGGGCATCGCCGCACCGTCATGCTGGCCGCGGCGGGGGTGGTCCTCGCCACCTGCCTGCTCCTGCCCTTCCTCGGCCGCGATTTTTTCCCGCTGGTGGACGCCGGGCAGTTCCGCCTCCATGTGCGCGGGCCCGCCGGCCTGCGTCTGGAGGAGACCGAGCACGTCTTCACCCAGGTCGACACCGTCATCCGCGAAGTCATCCCGGCAGAGGAGCTGGTGGCGATCCTCGACAACATCGGCCTGCCCGCCGGCGGCACCGCGCTGGCGTTCAGCGATTCCGTGACGATCGGCTCGGCCGACGGCGAGATCCTCGTCTCGCTCAATCCGGAAAAACACGCCTCGACCTGGGCCTACGTGCGGCGGATCCGCGCCCGTCTCAACCACGACTTCCCCGACTACGTCTTCTTCACCCAGCCGTCCGACATCGTGGGCCAGATCCTGAACTTCGGCCTGCCCGCGCCGATCGACGTGCAGATCGCCGGCCGCGACCGCGCCGCCAATTACGCCCTCGCCCAGGAACTGTCGTCCCGGATCAGCCGGATCCGCGGCGCGGTCGACGTCCATGTCCACCAGATTGTCAACGCCCCCTCGCTGCTGGTGAACGTGGACCGCGCCCGCGCCGAACAGCTCGGCCTGACCCAGCGCGACGTGGCGGGCAACCTGCTGATCGCGCTCAGCGGCTCGGGCCAGTCCGCCCCAAATTTCTGGCTCAACCCGCAGAACGGCGTGCAGTACCTGATCGCCACGCAGACGCCCCAGTTCCGGCTCGACTCGATCGAGGCCCTGCAGGGCACGCCCATCGGCGTCAGCGCCCGCACCAACACGCCGGAGATCCTCGGGAATGTGGCCACGGTCCAGCGCACGGTCACCTCCGCCGTCGTCAGCCACTACGACATCCAGCCGGTCTTCGACGTCTATGCCAACGTCGACCAGCGCGACCTCGGCTCCGTGGCCGCGGAGGTCCGCCAGTTGATCAAGGAATACGAGCCCCGGCTGTCCCGCGGCAGCTTCATCAAGCTGCGCGGGCAGGTGCAGAGCATGGACGCCTCGTTCGCGGGCCTCGGCTACGGCGTGCTCTTCGCCATCCTCCTCGTCTATCTGCTCATGGTGGTGAACTTCCAGTCCTGGCTCGACCCGTTCATCATCATCATGGCCCTGCCCGGCGCCCTCTGCGGCATCATCTGGGCGCTGCTGCTGACCCGGACCACGCTGAGCGTTCCCTCGCTGATGGGCGCGATCATGAGCGTGGGCGTGGCCACGGCGAATTCCATCCTGCTCGTGACCTTTGCCAACGACCAGCGCAAGGAGGGCAAGGACGCTCGCGCCGCGGCGCTCGCGGCCGGACACACCCGGCTCCGCCCCGTGCTGATGACGGCGCTCGCCATGATCATCGGCATGCTCCCCATGTCGCTCGGCTGGGGCGAAGGCGGCGAGCAGAACGCCCCGCTCGGCCGCGCCGTGATCGGCGGCCTGCTCGTGGCCACCGTCGCCACGCTCTTCCTCGTCCCGGCCGTCTACGCCACCCTGCGCCGCCAGGCCGCCCACCGTCCGGAGGAGACCATTTTGGAGGAGCTCCACGACGCCCACTTGCCGGACAACAACTGATCCTTTCCCCCACCGCCGTTTTTTTCGTCCCATGAACCGTTCCCCGTCCCACTCCCGTTTGCTTTCTCTCCTGGCCGCCGCCGCCCTGGCTTCCGCCGTCGCCGGTGCCGCCGAGGCCCCCGTCGCCGCCCGGCCAGTCAACGTCGTCACCGCCCGCCGCGCCCCCGGTGCCTCCGAGCTGGTGCTGCCCGCCAGCCTGCTCGCCAACCAGGAGGCGGCCCTCTACGCCCGCACCACCGGCTATCTCGCCCGGTGGAATGTCGATCTCGGCGATGCGGTGAAGGCGGGCCAGGTGCTCGCTGTCATCGACTCCCCCGAAGTGGACCAGCAGTTGAACCAGGCAAAGGCGGCGCTCGCCCTCGCCCAGGCCAATGCCGCCCTGGCCAAGGCGACGGCCGCCCGCTGGCAGGAGATGGCGGAGAAGAACGTCGTCTCCCGGCAGGAAGTGGAGGAGAAGTCGGCTGCCGCCCAGGCCGGGGCCGCGAGCGTCCGCGCCGCCGAGGCCGAGGTCGGCCGCCTGACCCAGCTGCAGGGCTTCGAGCAAGTCACCGCGCCGTTCGACGGCGTGGTGGCGGCGCGGCCGACCGATGCCGGCGCCCTCATCACCACCGATGCCAGCCGGCTGATGCTCTTCCGCCTGACCCAGCGGGACCCGTTGCGCGTCACCGTGGGCATTCCCCAAACCTATGTCCGCTCCATCCGCGCCGGGCTCCCGGCCGAGATTCTGGTCAACGAGTATCCGCACCGGGCTTTCCCCGGCAAGGTCAGCCGCGTGGCCGGCGCCCTCGATCCGGTGTCGCGCACCCTGCAGGCCGAAATCCAGATTCCCAACAGCCAGGGCGAGCTGTTGCCCGGCATGTTCGCCCAGGTCCGGCTCCTCCTCGTGCCCGTCGATCCGCCGCTGCTGGTGCCGACCAACGCCGCCATCATCCGCGCCGACGGCAACCTCGTGGCCGTCGTGGAGCCCGGCAACCGGATCAGGCTCAAGCCGGTGAAGTTCGGCCGCGATTACGGCACCCAGATCGAAATCGTGGACGGCCTGGCGGAGGGGACCGTCCTCGTGTCCAACCCGAGCGACGCCCTGACGGACGGAGCCCTCGTCGAGCCGTTGAGTCCGGAGAAAAAATAACCCCGCGCACCCGGCGGTTTCCACCGGGCCCGCGCTGCGCCGAGAGCCGCTTCTGGACTACTGCAGCAGGCGCTCGCGCCGTTCCGCCGCGCGGTATTTTTGCAGGCCCGCGGGCGACATGCCGTGGCTCAGCCGGATGTTCAGGTGCCGTTCGAGGTACACCTGGAAATCAACCCACTCGTCGCCGTCCTTGATCTGGTTGGTCCAGGCGCAGACGGTCTGGAAGCTGCCTTCCAGCTGGCGCATCTTGGAGCTGGAAGAGTCGAGGGCGCGCAGGGCCTCCGTTTTTTCCCGCAACAGCTCCTGCGCCTTTTCCAGGCTCGCTTTCAGGCGGACCAAAATGAGCCCGACGCTGAGATAGCAGCCAAGGAACATCAGCAGGTTCCAGTAGCGGATGCACTCGTGGGCGTACCGGTGGCCGCCCGTGAGGTCGTCGGCGAACCAGGTGAGGGCGGACAGCAGGGCGAAGGCCCAGGCCCCGGTGCGCCCCACGTACCAGGCGGCGAGGCCGACCGGCACGAGATACAGCAACGGAAGGAGGATTTCATACCCGGTGACGAAGTCCAGCACCGCCACCAGACAGAGCGAGGCGGTGCTCCAAGCCAGACCGTGGACGATGCCGGGGCGCTCCTTTGTTCTCATGGCGCGAGGAGGATGCCGCATCCGCGCCTGCACGAGACGCGGGCCTCAGGCGCAGGCGCGAGGCTCCCGCCGGAGCCCCGGCTGAATCCGGGCCCCTGCGGGCAGGCGTGAATGCGGGCGGAGTGGGCTGGCACCGGGTGGAATGGTGGATAGGTCGGGCGGGAAAAGGCGTGGGCGAAAAGGTAGCCTGGCGGCATCGACAGGGAGGAGGATGGTTGGTCAGACGGAGCCAAAAGAGCGGATCCATCCGCGTTGGCAGGTGGATTCCGCCCGATAAAAGCTTAGGATATGCCGAGAAAATTTCTCGGAATATTAAATTATGTTATGCAAATACTTGGATGTTTTTTGCCCTGACGGGTGCGAAATATTTTCCGGTCGGCGGGCACCTCCGGCAAAAAATGCCCTTCCTGCCGTGGCGGTTCGTCGACGCCGGGGACAACGGTTGGGCGGCGGCCATCCTCCCCGCAAGGGGGCAACACTCCCGGTTCCTCTGCGGGAATCACCGCGGGCACGGTTGCTGCCCGGATCCGGGGCATCGCCCCCAAACGGGCAACCCCTCACCCCAGGAAAACTTTGCCGCGTCGCCCCGATTCATATCCGGCCCGGCCTCCGAACCATCACGCCAGGGACCATGATGACGCATATTTGCGCAACTGGCCTCGCGGCTGGCGCAGAATCTGTTTCATGCTCGTCTTAGTACGGCCCTTCAAAAAGCGATTTGCCCGAGGGCCGTCTGCCTATGCCTCCCACACTCTCCGGTTCCCCTCTGCCCCAAGCCGTGGCCCAGCGATTGCGCCTGCTGGCGAGCGGGGAGGGCGGGCCGGGCGGCCGGTCCTGCCCCACCGATGAGAGAATCCAGGCCTACCTTGACCGCGCCTTTTCAGCCTGCGGCCCGGTGCCCCGGCTCCCGGGCAACGCCTTGGGGCTGGATGAACCGGGACTGGCCCGGAAGCTGTCGCTCCCCGAGAAGGGCGATTCCCACACCTCGCCCCTGCTGCGGAGCTACCGGCTCCGCAACGGCGTGCTGCACAATCCGGCCAATGACCGGCGCACCACCAGCGGCGTCTTCCACCTGGCGGCGGGCGGATTGCCCGTGCCGGACGACAAGCTCGAGGTGCCCGCCAGCACCTTCGTCCATCTGCTGACCGAGGCCCTGCGCCCACCGCGGGACCTGCTGGTGCTGCCCTACACCGGCGGGCAGCCGGCCGAGGCCGCGTGCTTTGTCTCCCTGCTCCTCCAGCCCCTGGTCGTGCCGGCCGTGCCGGGCTTCATCACGGAGAAGCGGCTGGAAATCCGGTTTTTTGCCCCGGGCTCCCTGGTGGCCAACCTCGATTTCGTGGAGTCCATTTTTGAAAATGCGGGCGACCCCCGCCGGCCGGACAACGATTTGGCGCTGCGGCCCGACGGCTGGACGGGCCACACCGGGGGCGTGATCCTGGCCCCGCACCTGACCACCCTGACCAAACGCTCCCTGGGCCTGCCCCATTTCGACCAGGCCACCCCCCGGCAGCGGCGGGACGGGATGTGCTGGCAGACCGATACCGAGCTCTACAACGGCGGCTCCGCCTTCAAGGTCTGCGCCCGCGACGCCTCCGGGGTGATCGTCACCATCATTGCGGACAACTATTTTGGGTACTGCAAGAAGGAGGTGAAGACCCAGATCAGCTACTCCGCCAACCTCTATGGACTGGCCGAGGAGGAGCACGCCGGCGGAGCCCTGACCTACCCCGCCTACGATCTCGGCGAGGAGTTTTGCGGCAACCTGCACGTGCAGCAGCGGGGGTACTCTTTCGCCGATGTCGCCGAACGCTATGCCTCGCTGCTCGACGTGAAGCCCGAGGGATATGCGCTGGACCGCCGGTATCCCGACATCCTCTACGTCCCGGAAGACGTGCATTTCGACCTGCCCACCCAGCGCCTGACCTGGATCCATCAGGGCCTCGCGCAGAGCCTGCCCTTCCGCGTGGGCCGCACCTATGTCCGTCCATCCGGCTACAAGATCAGCCTGGTGCAGCCGCCGGGGCACACGGCCTGGCACATCGTCGGAACCGTCGCCGAGGGGCTTTTCTGCCACAAGCCCTGCACGGTCTCCGGCGGCGGCAAATCCGAAATCTCGAAGGCCATCTCCGATGCCATCCTGCCCGGTCCGGTCTTCATCGCGGACTTCGAGAATGACCTGGACCGCGTGGTGGAGCTTATCGGGCGCGACTACGGGGACCGCTTCCGCGACCCGGCCAGACACGGGACCGACTCCCGCCCCATCCTCAGTCCCGAGCGCTCGCTCGGATCGGTCATCAAGCTCCTCACGCCGGTCGATCTCGACTACTCGGACGAGTACAACGCCTGGCTGCGCGCCATCCCGCGCTACCTGCGGGAAATCGTCTTCGTGGTGAAACGCCACTACACGACGGCGTGGGGCGAAAACTGGCGCGCACATTTCTCGGTCGACATCATCAACGGCCAGCCCGGGCACGAGTTGAAGTGCGGCAACCGCAAGCTGACCGCAAGTTACGTGCGGGTGGGCTTTGCCGTCGACGGGGCCTGGCGCGTGTTCGGGCTCCGCGAGGATTTTCACCCCGCGGCCAAGATCCAGATGGAGGACGACATCACGGCCTCGGTCGTGGTGCCCGCGGCCGCCCTCCGGGACGCGCTGCCCGGGCGGGACGGGAGATCGGAAAAGTTCGCCCAGAACTGCGAGCAGCAGCTATTCCAGCGCCCGGACGACGCCATTCATCGCGGCTACGATCGGACGACCGAGCGGGAAATGGCGCAGCCCGGGAATTTCATCTCCAACTTCGAGCCCCTCAACCAGGCGGATGCCCGGGAGCTGATCGACGAGGCCATCAGCTTTGCCCCGTTTTCGCCCGCGATGCAGGCGCTCGTGCGTGCGGCCGCGACCGACCCCGCCGGCCCGGAGTATTTTGTCTCCTCCGCCCATCCGCGGCTGGTGAACGGCCAGCCCTCGAAAAACCCCCGTTACCTGCAGGTGCGGCCGGACCTGGCCGATGCCCGGGCCGTCCACCTGGCCCGCATGGGGACGCGCCTTTTCCGCCGCCTGCCGGCGGACGCACCGGTGCTCACCCCGGTCGATGCCGTCGTTCCCGGCCGCCGCAACAACCCGCCGGAGCCGCAGGCCAATATCCGCTCCCTCGCGGTCTTCAATCCGCTGCACTATCTTGAGCTGCCCGAGCTGTTCATGGAGTACATCAGTTCCATGACCGGCAAATCGCCTTCCACCACGGGAGCCGGTTCGGAAGGGGCGCTGACCAAGGGGCCGTTCAACGCCCTGCCGGCGCTGCTCGACCTCAATGCGGCGCTGGTCGCGCAGATCCTGACCGGGCACCCGGCGTTTCTCTCCGCCGCCGGCTACGTCGGCCCGAAAATGCGCGTCAACCACGACATCAGCCTCCTCGTGCCCGAGCTGTGGTGCCGCATGAAGCCGGCCGAGCGCGAACCGGACTTCCTGCTCGCAAACGGATATCTGGAGCGTTGCCAGGACTTCGAGTGGGCCGGCCGCCCCGTGCTGGCGAGCCGGCTGGGGTATCGCATCACCGCCAAATTCGGCCGCGTCTTCCTCGGCCGCGTCTTCACGCATCCCTCGTCGATCTTTACGGAGGAGATGCTCCGGCCCGAAAAGCAGGATCCCGCGGTGTTTGCCGATGGCATGGACAACATCTGCGCCACCCACCAGCGCGTGGCGCTCAGCTACTTCACCGACGGCACCATCAGCCTGGCCTGCCCCCCGTTGCAGGCGCTCCTGGAGATCATGGCCTACGGCCGTTCCGCGGCCGGCTACACCCTGGACACTCCCGCCTTCCGCGCGCTCTTCTCCCGCGAGTATCTGCTGGCCAGCGACTGGTACGCTGCCCGCCTCGAAGCCAAGCAGGTGGCCGACCAGGCGCTGTGGCGGCGGCATGTGCGGACGCTCGGAGCGTACCTTGCCGCCCCCGACCACCAGCCCATCGCCAATCGCCTCGACCTCCACCAACGCTTCGCCGCCGCCCAGGCCCAGCTGGCCCACGTCGAGTCCCCCGACTACCGCCGGTTCCTGGTCGGCACGATCGGCGTCCAGCCCTTGGGCTAGCGGGGGCGCGGTGGACCAAGCCCGAGGTGTCCGAGACGCTCCCGGCGGCCCGGTTTGAGAAAGTCCGGCTCGTATTCACGGAGGAGGATGCCGCCGGTGTGACCGCTCGGCCGGCGCGCCGGCGGCCGCTCGGTCCAAGGCCAGGCCGTTGCCCAACCACAACGACCAAGCCAGACCCAGTCAGGGTGCCCCTGATTTGAAAATCACGCCAAGGCACGCCCCAAACGCCCCTCCGCCTTCAGCTCCCAAATCAAATTTCTGCGCCCCCCGTCCGCCTGCCCCACCTCGGCTCCCCCAAGCCAATCGTCACGTAATACGTGACATTGCCCTCCGTCTGGCGGATGAATCATGGCCACACCCGATGTCAGCAATGGGATGAACTCGTCTTCCTCCGGCGGTGCGGCAGCTGAACCAACTTCCTCCGCCGCCATTCTTCACTCGGCTACGACTGCCCGGACATCCTCAACCTTGGCCTCTTCCGCCCGATTTTCTCGCCGACGGACTTCATCCAGATCAAGGGGCGTGGCACCCGGAAGCACGACTTCCGTGAGCAACTCTTCGACGAGGCGATCCGGGATGGGGTGAAGGAGCCCAGTAAGAAGGCCTTCAAGCTCTTCGACTTCTTCGCCAACTGCGAATACTTCGAGGAGACGTTCAACTACGACGAGGTCCTGAAGCTCTAATCCACGGGAATTATATGGCCTCAAAGGACCTCGAAATCTGCGTCGCTTACGACCTGGCGCCCCTCGCGGGTCACGCGAATCTTGGGGGCATCCAAGCCCTGCACGATTCTCTTCGCACATTTTATCTACCGCTAAGGACGGATGCATAGAGCCGCTGAATAAGGCTCTGGTGGATGCTCCTTTTTGCGCAGAGCTAGATCAACACATTCAAGCACTTGCGCGAAAGGAAGCATGAGAGCGTCCGGCGCGAAAAAGAAGCATCAGCACTCCCGCTGGGCAAAGTGATGGGCACATCGACAAAAACGGATCGATCGAGTCGTTGGATGGTGGGCCCACTGGGATTTGAACCCAGAACCAAAGGATTATGCTTACCACTTCGGCTTTCGCCGCCGGCGGGTTGCCGTGCGTGGTCTGGACCATGCCTTCACCATCCCGTTGCCGGATTAGGTGGGTGATTATGGTCTCTACACCTTACCGCGCTTGCGCACGGGCTTGGCTCGGCGTTGGGTCGCCCTGGCGGGCAGGCCGTTCACCGAATTTACACCTGACTGACGGCAGGTTTCCCTGCCGCCGACCCGAAACCGAGTCCTCTGCTCTAACCGTTGAGCTATAGGCCCAAAATCCAAAGAACAGGCGGGAGCCTGACGGGAACAAATGTGATTCTCAACTGGATTCGCGCCGCGTTTCCCCCGGCAAATCCGACGGCCTGCCGTTCTCGCCGTCGCCGGGCCCGGCCCCTGCCTGAGGCCAGGCCTGGATGTCACGGGTCGGTCCGGGCGGGCAGGAGAGCATGACCGGCGCGCCGCCTCGCCGGAGTGGGAAAAAGCGGCCCGGGCCCGGCCGGCCGGAGCACGTGCGGTGCAGGGGCGTTGCCGCCCCGCAGCCGCCGGCCAGGCGCGTGGGGCCGCCCGGCTGATTCCGACGCTTGCGCACCCGAGTGGATGGCTTATGCAATCTTTGGCTGGCTCTGCCGCCGTGAACCCTTAACCATCCTTCCGCCTTTTCGGCTGCCTTTTCCGTCCCCCATGCCCGATTCCTCCTCCCCATCTTCGCCGCCCGCCGTCGCGGCGTTGTGCACTTGGCTGGATGAATTCGACAATGCCACCGCCACCCGCGGCCGTTCCTATTTCAAGTCCGGCCGTGTGCACAACCTGGCCTCCCGGGGCACAGAGGTCAGCGCCTCCGTGCACGGCTCTGTCGCCTACGAGACCAGCCTGTTCTGGGACAAGGGCGGCTGGATCTCCGGGTGCACCTGCCCGGTGGAATTTTCCTGCAAGCACGCCTACGCCATCGGGCTGGCCTGGGTGCGCCAGTTCGACCGCGACTCCGCCAGCCTGCCGCCCCGCGGCTCCCCCCGGCCGGTCGGCCCGGGTGCCGCCACCGCCCCCCTCGCCACCGCCGCCGAGCCGCCGCGCCTGCGCAAACTGAGCTTCCGCGAGCAATGGACCCCGGTGCTCGCGGAAAAGCTCGGCCGGCCGCTCTCGGCCGACGAGCTGCACCGGCTGGGCCAGCTCTCGGCGCTGTATCATGACTACAAGAGCCACTACGACAGGCTCTATGCCTACATGCTGGTCCAGCACGATTTCACGGCCTCGCCCGAACACACGGATGAGCACGGCCTCGTCTATGCCGACTGGTTCGACCGCGACCGGCCGCCGGCCAATCCATGGGAGCTCTGGCAGTACCTCGCCTATGATGCCGAACGCGCCGGCCAGCCCATTCCCGAGGTTTTTCGCCCGCTGACGAACACAGCCGATCTCGCCCGCCGCTTGGCCGACCGGCTGCTCGCCCGGGAAATCGCGGAGTGGCGCCGCGCGCTGGGCCCCGCCACACCGGCCGGGGCGAAACCGGCGGTCCCGGCCCGCTTACTGGCCGACCCGCCGGCCGACCTGCGTTTGCAGCTCGATCACACGGGTGTTTTCCGGATTGAAATCCAACCGGCGGGCAACAAGCCATGGAGACTCCCGGTGGCCCGGTGGCTGGAATACCTAGCGCAATGCGGCCCCGCCGATTTCGCCTCCCTGCCGGCCCCGGCCGCCGCCCTCGCCAACGCCCTCGCCGCCGAGTGCCGGAACCACCACCACTACCTCAGCCCCCGCCTGCCCCTTCCGGAAGCGGTGGTCACCCGCGTGCTCGCCTACCCACCGGCCCACGGTGCCATTGTCCTGCCCGACGGCTCGCCCTGGCGCGTCGAGCCGGAGCCGCTGATCCTTGAGGCCGTGACCAACCCGGCGCATCCGCAGCATCTCGACCTCCGGCTCGTCGCCCCGGAGGGCCGGCCGTGGGGTCCGGCCATATTGCTCTTCCAGCAGCCCGAACCGCATTACCTGCATGCCGGCCGGGTCCATCGCGGCCCACCACCGCCGCCACAGCGGCAACTGCCCGTCGCCGCGCTGGCCGACTCCGCGCTACTGACCCGATTCCGCCAGATCGGGGTCCGGCTGCCCACGAGCCTCGAAGCGCGCCTGCGCCGCGTGGCCCTCCATCCCCTGCTGCGCTGCTGGCTGGAGGAACCGGGTTATCCGGGTGCTTCCCGCACTTTCTGCGCCCAACTGCTTGCCCGGGCCGACGAGCCGTCCTGCGTCCAGCACTGGAGCGGCCAGGGTGGCTGGCAATGGACGGAGAAGGGCGCCCCGCCGTTGCGCGGGCCCGACGATCCCATCCTTGAATTCGACCTCGCCGCCGCCAACGTCGTCGGGGCCCGTTTTGCCGACTTCAAACTCGTCTGGAATGCCTGGAACCAGACCTGGGGCCGGGCGACCCCGCGGGATTTCCCGGAGCTGTTTCTCGATTGGCGCGCTTCGCTCCCGCCCGGTCTGGCCATCGAGGCCCAGGGCGAACTCACCGAACTCTCCGGCCCGCCGTTGCGCGCCCACTTCGACTTCTCGGCCATGGCGGCACCGGGCGAGGCGGGCCGCGACTGGTTCGACCTCACCATCGCGCTCCGCGTCGAGGACAGCACGCTTGATGCCGAGGAAATCGCGCTGCTCCTCAAGGCGCGCGGCAAATGGGTGCAGCTGCCGCGCCTCGGCTGGCGCCGCTTGGAAATCGCCGAGTCGGCCGAGACCCGCGACACCCTCACCCGCCTCGGGCTCGACGCCGACGAATTGGCCGCCTCGGGCAAGCCGGTGGCGCACCGGTTGCATGCCCTCCAGCTCGCCGGCGAAGCCGACGCCCTCGAATCCCGCGACGCCCGGCTGGCCGCGACGCTGCGCGCCCGCGCCGCCGAGCTGGCCAGCGTGGCGACGCCCGCCCTGCCCGCCGGCCTCACCGCCGAGCTGCGCCCCTACCAGCGCGAAGGCTTCCACTTTCTCGTCCACCTCGCCGCCAACGGTCTGGGCGGCATCCTCGCCGACGACATGGGCCTCGGCAAGACCGTGCAGACCCTCGCCTGGCTCCTGCACCTCGCCGGGCAGCCCGTGGCCGCCATGGTCCGGCCGCCGAGCCCCGTCCCTGGGGTATCGGTGTCCGACACCCCGGAGGCCGCCCCCCGGAAAAAGCCCGGCCGCCCGCGTAAGTTCGCCGCCGCCGCGGCCCCGGCCGCCCCGACCGTTTCCGCCTCCGCCCCTGCGCTCCACGCTCCCAGCCCCGCCGGCCCGCGCCCATTCCGGGCGCTCGTCGTCTGCCCGAAAAGCGTCGTCCACGGCTGGCTGGCGGAATGCGCCCGTTTCGCGCCGTCACTCGAGCGGCAAGCCTTCACCACGGCGGTGGAAAAGGCCCCGCACCCGCCCGGCCCGGCCCTCCTCATTGCCAACTACACCCAGCTCCGGCTCAACGCCGACTGGTTCCGGCAGCAGACCTGGGACGCCGTCATCCTCGACGAGGCCCAGTTCATCAAGAACCCGGGCAGTCAGACGGCCGCCGTCGCCCGCTCCCTGGTCACCCGCCACCGCCTCGCCCTCACCGGCACGCCGGTCGAGAACCGGCTGCTCGACCTCTGGAGCCTGCTCGCCTTTGCGCAACCCGGCCTCCTCGGCACTGCGGCCGCATTCAGCCGTCAGCACCGCGACGGCGATCCCACCGCGCCCGGCCGGCTCCACCGCCGCGTCCGCCACTTTGTCCTCCGCCGGACCAAGCTCCAGGTCGCGCCCGACCTGCCCGCCCGCACGGAGGATGAACTCGTCGTCGAACTCGATCCCGCCCAACGCAAACTCTACGACGCCGAGCTCAAGCGCGCCCGCGCCCAGTTGCTCGGGCTGAACACCGACCGCGCGCTCGATGCCGTGCGCTTCAACATCCTCGCCAGCCTGCTCCGGCTTCGCCAGATCTGCTGCCACCCCGCGCTGGTTGACCCCGCCCACGCCGACCTGCCCAGCGCCAAGCTGTCCGCCCTGCTGGAGCGGCTGGAGGAGCTGCGCGACGAGGGCCACCAGGTGCTCGTCTTCAGCCAGTTCGTGGAAATGCTCGAGCTGATCCGGGCGCGGCTCAACGTCGCTGGCATCGGCCACCTCATGCTGACCGGTGCCACGGAAAACCGCGCCGCCTTGGTCGAGCAATTCCAGGCCGACCGCACCAAGACGGTCTTCCTGCTCTCGCTCAAGGCCGCCGGTTTCGGGCTCAACCTCACCGCCGCCAGCTACGCCATCCTCTACGATCCGTGGTGGAATCCCGCCGTGGAGGCGCAGGCCATCGACCGCACGCACCGCATCGGCCAGACCCGCCCGGTCACGGCCTACCGGCTGCTCGCCGCCAACACCATCGAGCAGAAGATCCGCACCCTCCAGCGGGAGAAGGCCACCCTGGCCGGCTCGATCGTGCAGGAGGAGAGCCTGGCCCGCGTCCTCGACTTGGAGAGCCTGAAAAAAATTCTCGGCTGAAGTAATCCGGACGGGCTGGGCCTTCCGCTCCACCCCGCCGTTCAAGCCTGTTGGTTCAAAATTTGTCCGCCGCCGCCTTGGCTGAGGCTGGCCGCCGGGGCGGTCCCGCCCGTCTCCTGACCCTGGACGCGCGCCAGCTCCGTTTGGAGCTCGCCCAACTCCGTGTTGTAGGACTGCACCAACTCCGCCTTGGTCGCGGCGGCATCCCGACCATACTGTTCATCCAGAATCGACACTTTTGCCGCACTGCTTAAATCGAGGGGCCAGGCCATGTCCGGCGGCCTGCCCCTCCCGGGCCGGCATCTGCCCCCTCTCCTCTGCCAGCCAACGGTCTGCGGCTGGCCCGGCTTCCGGCGCGCCTTCCGGAACCAGCCCCGGTGCGACCCGCGGCACGCACTGAGGCTGTAACCTTGCGCCCCGGTCTCCGGTTGGCCAGAGTGGCGGCCCTCTCCCTGCCGGGCGAAGGAACCCGGCCGGACCGGCCGAGTCGGCACTCGGCCACCCCACCTCTTCCCATGACCATCCCTTCCCGCCTCCGTCCTCTGCCAGCCTGGCTGGTGCTGCTCGCCGCGGTTTCGCTCCGGGCGGAAACCGCCCCGCCGGAGCCCGGTCCCGCCCCGGCAGACCTCAAGGCCGTGCTGGCCGCCGCCGCCACCCTCACCCAGGCCCGACTGCCCGACTGCGACGAAGCCACGGTGGAATCCTCCTCCTGGCGCACCATCCGGGCCGACGGCACCGGCGAGATGGTGGACGAGACCTTTGTGAAGGTGCTGACCGAAAAAGGCCGCCGCAACAACACCGTGCAGACCGCTTCCTACCAGGAGCCATATGATCTCGCCACGGTGTCGCAGCTTGAGGTAATCCGCCCGGATGGCCAGGTGGTGCCGGTCGACATCGCCGCCAACGCCAAGGTGAGCATCGACGAAAGCCAGATGCAGGCGAACATCTATGACCCGAACAAAAAGCTGCTGCAGGTGAACGTTCCCCGGCTGGAAATCGGCGACCTCGTGCATGTCGTGGTGCGCACCAAGGTGGAACGGCCCTTCATCCCCGGGGAATACGCCGAGGATTTCGCGCTCGAAGGCCGGGGCTTCATCCGCCACGCCTCGATCGAGCTTCACCTGGCGGCCGGCCGCCCGCTCCGGCAGATCGCCCTGCGCCATGAAATTCCCGGCACGGTCTCCAGCGCGACGACCGAAGCCGGCGGCCAGACGGTGTACCGCTGGGAGGCCAACAATGTCCCCCAGATGTATGATGAGCCGGCCATGCCGCCCTACGAGGAGGTCCTACAGCATCTCTCGGTCAGCACCTCGCCGGATTGGGCCTTGGTGTCGCGGTGGTACTGGGAATTGAGCCAGCCCCACCTGGCGGCGACCACTCCGGCCATGCTCAGCGAGGCTGCGGCGCTGGCCGCCCGCGCCACCACCGACCGGGAGAAAATCCAGGACATCTTCTACTACGTTTCCAAGAACATCCGCTACATGGGCCTGACCCCGGAACACGACCGTCCCGGCCTGGAGCCCCACGACGTCCGGCTCACCTACGAAAAAAAATATGGAGTCTGCCGCGACAAGGCCGCGCTGCTCGTCTCCCTGCTCCGGGCCGCCGGCCAGAAAGCCTACCCGGTGCTCGTCAGCGTGGGCCGGAAGGAGGACCCGCAGGTCCCCAGCCCTTCCTTCAACCACGCCATCGCCGCCGTGGAAGTGCATCCCGGCGACTACCTCCTGATGGATCCGACCGATGAGAACACCCGGGACCTGCTGCCCAGCTACCTGAGCGATCAGAGCTACCTGGTCTGCCGGCCGGAAGGCGACGTGCTGCGGCGCACCCCCGTCATCCCGCCCGAGCAGAACCTGATGAAGATCCGCACCACCGGCAGCCTCCGGGCCGACGGCGCCCTGGACGGGCATGCGGACCTGGCCTTCGAGGGCGTGAACGACGGCATCTACCGGCAGGCCTTCAACGCCATGAAGCCCGACGACCGGCAGCGTTTCTTCGAGGCCAACCTGCGCGACATTCTGCCGGGTCTGGCCGTCACAAACCTGCGGATCACCCCGGAGAACCTGCAGGACGCCGCCACGGGGCTGCACGTCTCCCTCGATTTCTCCGTGCCCAGCACCACCGCCTTCGGCAGCGGCCAGGCCGTCGTGACCCTGCCCTGGTTGGGCAAGGGCATGGGTCTGGTGAACTTCATCCTCGGGGGCACGGGCCTGGAGCAGCGCAAATATCCGATGCAGACGTTCACGGCCTGCGGCCTGCAGGAGACCATCACGCTGCGGGTGGCGGACGGTTTCACCGGGGCGGTTTCCCTGCCCGCCGGCACCCGGCAGGAGGACGAGGGCCTGAGCTATGAGCGTTCCTTCACGTTCCAAAACCACGAGCTGGCCGCGCAACGCACGGAAAAGCTCAAGACCGTGGAGTTCAGCCCCGCCGAGTACCTGCGCCTGAAGCGGGTCCTGAAAGAGCTGCAGAGCGACGACCGCAAGGCGCCGGTGCTGGCCGCCCCCGCGCCCCCGGCGGGCTTCACCACCGCCCAGGCGGCCCCGCCGCCCCCCCCGGTCCAGCCCGACACCAGAATCATTGAAGAGCGCCACGAGGTGCGGATCAAGGACGCCCACAGCGCGGTCTACCGCGTCCACCTCGTCAAGCAGGTCCTGACGTACAACGGGAAAAAGAAGGAGTCTGAGGTGAAGCTGGAGTACAACCCGGCGGTGGATGAGGCCCGGATCGTCCGCGCCGCGGTCGTTGCCCCCTCCGGCCAGCGGCAGGAAATCTCCCCCGGCGAGATCAACCTGATGGACGCCGGCTGGAACGGCTCCGCCAAACGCTACACCGGCGGCAAGGTGCTCGTCGGCAACCTGCCCGGCGTGGACCTCGGCTCGACCATCGAGCTCGACGTCGAATTGACCGAGCACGACCGCGCCTTCCTCGGCACGTTTGTGCCTTTCCAGGGCGGCGACGAGCTGGGCCGGAAAACCTACGAGCTGAGCGCCCCCGCCGGACTGCCCGTCCAGACCCTCACCCGCGGACCTGCCGGTCTCGTCGCAGCGGAAACCAAGACGGTGAACGGCGATCCGGTCTGGCTCTGGCAGGCAAACGATGTGCCGGCCCTGCCCGATGATTATGCGCTGCCGCCGGGCTGGGCCTACACCGCCGGCAGCCTCTACTTTGTCGGCGACCCGCACCAGTACTACGCCACCTTGCAGCAGACCCTGCTCGACCGGTCGGCCCAGTCCGCCCGCGCCCGCGCCCTGGCCAAGACCCTGACCGCTTCCAGCCGCAGCCCGCTGGAGGCGATGCTCGCCATCCGCGACGAAGTCGCCCGGTCCATCCGCCTGGCGGGTCCGGCCTTCACCGAGCTGCCCCTGCGCGAACTCTCCGCCGCCGACACCACGCTCGCCGACGGCTACGGCCATGCCGCCGACCGCGCGATCCTGCTGCACGCCCTGTTGCAGGCCGCCGGCCTCCAACCGGAATTCATCCTTGTGGCGGACCATCCCGCCATCCCGGCCTTTGAGGAAGTCCTGAGCCGCTTCCCCTTCCCGTCCGACTATCAAAACGTGCTCGTCGAGGTGACCATCGCGGGCCGGGATTATTATCTGAACGACACGGATCAGTACGCCCATCCCGGCAGCACCGCCCACGATGGCGCCCTGGCCATCCGGCTGGCTGACCAGAGCACCGCCCAGATCCGTGCCACGCAGGGGGACGAAAACGGGCAGAGCACCGCCTACCAGATCGAGCTCGACGACGCCGGCACCGCCCGGCTGCAGATCCGCACCGAGTATTCCGGCCAAACCTACGCGGAGAAAAAGAAGTTCTTCGCCGAACTGCCGCCCGAAGAGCGCCGCCGCTACCATCAGGAGCTGGTCAGCCAGGTTGCCCAGGGGGCGCAGCCGACCTCGGACCTCGTCACGGCGTTCGATTCCTATCCCGGCAGCGTGCAGTACGGCGTGGTCATCCCGGACTACGGCACGGTGGACGGCCGGCACCTGTATTTTGAGCTGCCCCGGCTGCCGCGCCTGTACCCGACCATCACCGGGCAGCGGACGCTGCCGCTGTATGTGGACGCCGCCACGCATGGTGCCATCGACATCGTCCTCCGGCTGCCGCCCGGATTCCGCCAGGTCTTGATCGCTCCGCGCGGCCAGGACCAGGCCGCCCCCGCCGGGGCCGGCAGCATCCATTCCCAGGTCACGGCCACGGCGGACCGCTGGGAGCTGCACCTAGACTACGAGCGCCACCCGGCCCTCGTCGCTCCGCAGGACTATCCCGCCCTGCAGGCGCTGGAAACCGCGCTGGAAAGCAAAGCCAGCCGGCTCATCTTGCTGGAGCAAGGCCCGGCCGCTCCCGCCGGGAAAAAATAACCGCCCCGGTCCGCCGCTGCTTTCCGGGCCGGAGCGGAAGCGGCACCCCCGCGTCACGCCGGCTCGAACAGGGGCACGATCTGCATCTCCGGCACGGTCACAAGCCCCCGGTCGGTGATGCGGATCTCGGGAATGACGGACAGGGGGATGAGGTTGAACCCCATGTAGGGCAGGGTGCAGCCCGCCTCCGACCAGGCCCGCTTCAGGTCCGTCGAGGCCTCGGCCACCACCGTGGCGCGCCGGTCGGAGAGCAGCCCGGCGATGGGCAACGCCACCTTCGCCACCACCCGGCCGCCGCGCACCACGCAGACCCCGCCGCGCATCGCCCGGATGGTGCGCAGGGCCAGCTGCATCTCCGCCTCGTTGGTGCCGGCCAAGATGATGTTGTGGGCATCGTGGCCGACCGAGCTGCCGACCGCGCCTTCCCGCAGGCCGAAATCCTTCAGCAGCCCGTGGGCGACGGCCCCGCTCCGGCCGTGCCGTTCCACCACCGTGACAAAACACAGCCCGTGCCGCTCCAGCAGCTCCGGCCAGGCGGCCCCCGCGCCGGTCCCGAGAGTCACCCGGTCGTGGAACAAGATGATACCGGGCAGCGCGGTGCGAATCACATGGGCGGTGACCGGTCCGGCCGGCAGCGCGGGCGTCAAGCGCAGCCGGGGCGCCACCTTGATGGTCTGGTAGGCCTGGCGCGGGTAGCGGTAACGGCGGGAAAGGGCGCGGTCGAGCAGCGGGGTGATTTTCCGGTTTTCCACCACCAGGGCACCGCCATACCAGGTATTCTGCGGCTCGAGCTGGTCGTTCAGCAGCACGAGGTCGGCGCGCCGGGCCGGCGCCACCCCGCCGATTTCGCCGTCCTGGGCGTACCGCGTGGCGGGATGCAGCGAGCCCAGGCTCCAGGCGGTCTCCGGCTTCAGCCCGTGGCGGACCGCCTCACGCACGACCCAGTCGAGCCCGAAGAGAAAGAGGTCGTCGGCATCGCGGTCGTCGGTGCAGACGCATACCCGCTTGGGGCTGGCACCGAGCTCCGTCACGGCCTTGATCGCCTGCGGCAGCGAATGCCAGGGCGTGGTGGGCGGCCCCCCGCGCAGAAAGATCCACATGCCGTTTTCCAAAAAATCATGGGCGATCTCCCGGTCGATGGATTCATGGGTGTCGGTGATGCCGCTCGCCGCCCCGGCCGCCACGAATTCCCGGCCGTAGATATGCCCGCTCACCGGCCGGCCGCGCCGGAGCGCCTCGGCTAGGACGGCGTGGCTGCGGGCATCGCCCAGCGCCACCTGCACAAAATCCATCTTCTCCCCCAGCGCCACGGCTTCCGGCCAGCGGTCGAACAGGCGGCCGATCTTGCGCGGGGTGAGATCGCCCCCCGCCGTCTCGAAACGCGCCGAGGTGGCCGGCACCGTGCTGGGCACCGTCAGGAAAATCGAGAGCGGCGCCTGGCGGGCGTCCTCCAGCATCCAGGCGATGCCCGCGGCATCGCAGACATTGCCGATTTCATGGCTGTCGCAGAAGATCGTGGTCGTGCCGTTGAGGAGCGCGCCCTCGGCGTAGGCGCAGGCCGTCATCATCGAGCTTTCGATGTGGATGTGCGGATCAACCAGCCCCGGAGCGAGGATGCCGCCCCGCGCGTCGTGGACCCGCGTGCGCCCGCGCGCGCCGGGGCGGAAGGTCCCGGCGGGCTGCACCGCTGCGATCCGGCCCGACTTGATCCAAACTTCCCGCTCCGCGTGGATCCGCTCGGTGTAGGTGGAGAGCAGGCGGGCGCCGGTGATGACGAGATCGGGCGCCTCGCGCCCCATGGCGACGGCGGCCAGTGTGCGGGTGACTTCGTGCAGCGGAGGGACGGAGAAACGGTTGAGGGCCATGCCGCCACCCTAGCATTTTCCGGGCCGCTCTTCCAGCCCGCCGCGTTGGCGCTCCGGCGCGCTCCCGGCGCCGGCGGTGCCGGGAACCGGCTGTGGTGCCGCGACTATTCCGCTCCGGCTCGGGCCACCGCCGGCTCGGGCACGACAAACACCGCGACGGTGCGGGCCGGCACGGTGAGCGTGCCGGCCGCCGGATCGAACCGCGTCTCGCGCCACCGGGGGTCGGTGCCGGCGGTGAGCGCCGGGTGCAACTGCCAGGGCTTCGCCGCCTCGCCGGGCAGGGGCAGGGTGTGCGGGACGATGTCGGCATTCAGCACGTAGAGCACTTCGGCGAATCCTGCGCCGGGATAACCCCGCCCGTCGAGCCGCCCGACCACCACGCTGGGGCAGGCCGCCGGCCCGGTGTTCAGGAAATGCAGCCGTGCGGCCACGTCGTCTGCGGTGCGGAGCCGGAACAGGGTGGAGCTGCGGCGCACGGCCAGCAGGCGGAGCGTGGCTTCCCAGGTGAAGCGGATGTCCTCCGGCGCGGGGGCGATTTCCGCCGCCCGCGCCAGCAGCGGCCGCATCTGGGGCCAGCTGGCCTCGTTGTCGTCGGACGGGGGCAGGCCCACGCCGAAATGATTCGTGCAGAGCGTCCAGTCGATCCGGTTGAAGGCATCGCCGGAGTTAAAACTGTTTCGGTCAAGCGATTTGCTGCGCAGGATTTCCTGTCCGGCGTGGAAGTAGGCGATGCCCTGGCTGAAGGCGACGAGGGCATTGCCGAGCACCTGCACGCGGGCGCGGTCGTGGCGCGGGGTGCCGGCGGGTAGGCGCAGGACATTGTTGTCGAAGAGCGTCTGGTTGTCGTGGTTCTCCAGGTAGTTCACGACCTCGCCCGGCTCGGCCGCATAGCCGGCGGGCTGGTCGCCGTCGGCAAACTCCGCCAGCGGCCGGGTGCGCCCGTCCGCGCCTTGCAGCGGATATCCGCGCAGGGTGCCGGCCAGTCCGCTCCGCACCAGATCGGCGGCGTCCGCCAGCTCGCGCGAACGGTCCAGCCCGGCGTTGGCGGCATTTGGCGCGTAGTGCAGGCCGGTCAGCCAGCCTTGGGCCAGCAGCTCCGGCCCGGCGTCGCCCGGATGTCCGCCGCGCGCCGCATCGCGCATCCGGTCGGAGAAGGTGGCGATGCCGCTGTGCCCCAGGCCGGCCTGCGCGGCCTGCGCAAACCGCGCGCCGTCACGCACCTCCCCGAAATTCCACCCTTCGCCCAGCAGGAAAAGGTGCCGCCCCGCCGCCGCATCGACCCGCGCCTGCAGCTGCTCCAGAAGGGCGCGCGGCAGGTGGCCCATGAGGTCGAAGCGAAAGGAGTCAATGTGGTAGTCGCGGGCCCAGACCACCGAGGCATCGATGACCAGCTGGGCCATCATGGCGTTTTCGGGCGCGGTGTTGGAATTGCAGGCCGACGTTTCCACCCGGCCGGTCGCATCGAGCCGGTGGTAGTAGCCCGGCACGATGCGGTCGAGCACCGAGCGCGGATCCTGGCCGTCGGCCATCGTGTGGTTGTAGACCACATCCATGCCCACGCGCAGGCCCGCCGCATGGAGGCCCTGCACCATGGCGCGGAATTCGCGGATGCGCCCGCCGGGGTTGCCGGGATCGATCGCATAACTGCCTTCCGGCGCGAGAAAGTGCCAGGGATCGTAGCCCCAGTTGAAGGCATCGCGCTCCCGGTAGGGCGCCAGGGCCGCCTGCACCGCCGGGCTGTCGGGCGGCGCCCCCGCCGGCAGGACGGGCTCCTCGGGGTGGCGCTCGGGGACGGAGGCAAAGTCAAACACCGGCAGCAGGTGCACGTCCGTCACGCCGGTCCCGGCCAGCTGCCGCAGGTGCCGCAGGCCCTCGCTGGTGGCCTGGGCGAAGGCGAGGTACTTGCCCCGGTAAACGGCGGGCACCGTCCGGTCGTCGCGGGAAAAATCGCGCACATGGAGTTCGTAGACCACCAGGTCCGTGGCCGCCTCCACCGTGGCCGGGGAGCGGTCCGCCCGCCACCGCTCCGGCTGCGTCAGCGGCGAGTCGGGATCGACGATCGCGCTCCGCGCCGAGTCGGCGCAAAGGGAGAGCGAATACGGGTCGGTCACCCGGTTCCGCACCAGGCCGACGCCAGGGACGAACACCTCCACCAGGTAGAGGTAGTATTTCCCGTGCAGGTCCTCCGCCACCGTCAGCCGCCAGGCTCCGCTGGCGGCGTCGCGCTCCATCGGCCGGACGGTGTGGGCCGGGCCGGTGGCGTTGTCGTACAGGCACAGCGAGACGGACCGGGCCGTGGGCGCCCAGAGCGCAAAGGCCGTGCCCCGGCCGGCCCGGCGCGCTCCCAAGGCGAGGGCGGTGGCCGCCGGGGCGTAATAATCATCCAGTGCGCCGGCGAGCTGGGTGCCGGTGGCGGCGAGCACCCGCCCGTGGGCATCTTCGGCCACGAGCACGAGCTGCCCGCGCCAGAGCCCGGGCAGGAGCGCCGCCTCCGCATCCGCCACGCGCCAGATCGTGCCAGTGACATGCGAAAAACGTGCCGGCTCGGGCAGCCGAGGCTCCGGGGCGGCGGACAGCGTCAGCGCCTGTTTCTCGCCGGTGGCCGCCTGGCCGGGTGCCACCCGCAGCCCGGCTTCGTCCGTGCCGAGCAGCCGCACCCGCACGGTGCCCGCCGGCACAGCCCAGCGCACCTCGCGTGTATCCAGCCAGAGCGCCCGGGCGTCCCGAGGGGCCTCCGCCCCGGAGGCGCGCAGGAGGGCGACGAACGGCTCGTCCTGCGCCGGGACTGCCGGGACTGCCGCCGGGGCGGGCACCCCGGCCAGGCCGAGCACCAAACCCGCGAAAAGCGCCAGGCGGAAAGGCCGGCGGGTCCGGAAAAAATTGCGGTCGCAGCCGGCTTGGGCGGCCGGCCCAAGCGCACGTCGTTTCATGGGGGCAACGGTTGCCCGCGCACCCTGCCGGCGCAACGCCAAAGCCGAAACGATCCCTGTCAGGGCGGGGGAGGTGCCGGACACCTTGGGAGCCTGGGGGCAGCAAAAGCATGGATGTGTCCGTACCTGTCAAACACGGCGAACGTGCCGCCAAATTGTTCCTGCGGCCGTCGCCATCCCCGGCCCCCCAGCAGCCGGCTCACCTCGGTCAACGTCTCCCCAGGAGCCGGGCGGAGCGCGCCGCCTGGCTCCGGGGAAAGGTTGCGTTGCACGTCGCTCAGTGGTGCGACGACGTCTGGCCGTCCTTGGTGGTGCGTGCGGCGACCACATCCTTGAGCAGTCCGGCCATCAGCATTTCGACGAGGGTCGAGCCGCCGGCCGAACCGCCGGCCACGATGTCCGGCACCAGCTTCTGGCCGCTGGCGGCGAGCGCGCGCGCCACCTCGATGGCGACGTAGGAATCGGCGCTGATCGCCTCGGCCTTCTGCTTGATGACGCCGGCCTCGGCGCCACCGATGGCCTGGGTCTTCCGCGCCTCGGCGTCACCGGTCATGGTGATGACGGCGGCGTCGGCCTCCGCCATGGTCCGGCGGGCGGTGGCCTCGCCGGTCGCCTTCTTGATGGCGGCCTGCGCGGCGAAATCGGCGATGGCAACGCTCCGCTCCGAGTCGACGACCTTGGCCTGCGTGGCGGCCTGGGCCTTGGCCTGCTCGAGCTCTTTGCGGACGATCTCGGCCTGACGCTGCGTCTCGTAGGTGACGCGCTCCTGCTCGGCGATCTTCCGGTCGGTGAGCGTCTTCATCAGCTCGGCGGGCGGGGTGATGTCGCCGATGAGCGTGTCGACGGCGCCGACATTGTACTGCTCGAGCGCGGCGCTGATCTGGCGCTTTGCGTCTTCCTGCCGTTGCGTGCGGCTCTTGAGGAACTCGATGGCGTCGGAGTTTTGCGCGGCGTTGCGGAAGTAGTTGCCGATGGTGGGCTCGAGCACCTGGGTGACGAGGTTGTCCATTGATCCGAAGCGGGCGATGACCTTGGGGGCGTCGTTGCGCGGGATGTGGATGATCTGGCTGACATCGAGGTTGTAGGTGAAACCGTCGGAGGAGCGCACCGTGATGGTGCAGAGCTTCTCGTCGAGCCGGTGCGCCTCGGACTTCCCGGTCGCCCAGTTGAGGACGACGTTGGCGGTCGGCACGTTTTCCACCCGGTGGGTGCGAGGGTTGATGGCGTAGCGGCCTGGGTCGAGCGGCTCGACCCATACGCCTTTCTTGCCCTTTTCGACGAGGTTGCCGTGCTTGAAAGCTTCGCCGGTCACGTCGCGGCCGACCTCGCCGACGAAGGCGATGACGACGCCGGCGTGTGCGATCGGCACTTCCGTCATGTCGACGGTCTCGACGGTGGCGAAGAGAGGGTTGACGTAGTAGCGGCCGGCAAGGAGTACCTGCTCCTGGAGGCCCTTGAAACCGCCGGTCTGGACGAAGGTCTCCGCATCCTGGAAGGAGTTGTGCCCGGGGATGGTCGCGCCGGCGATCTCGCCCGCCGGCAGCGAGGCGCCCTCCTTTGTCGTGACGATGCCGACTCGGTTGTCCTTGATCTCAAGCACGGGGGCGACCCCCACGTTGAAGAGGGACGTGTTGATGCGGTAGGTGCCGGGCGGGATGATGGCAATCTGCGGGCCGCGCTGGCCGCCGTGGCTGAGGAAGGCGCGCGCGTCCTGGAAGCAGTCGCAGTCGACCTGGCGGCCGAGCACGCGGCCGCCGGAGAGCGGCACGCCGTCGCGGGCCTCGACGAGGCCGAGCTTTCCGTCGTCGATGGTGGTGAAACCGACGATGGCGACCGAGTATTGCCACGGCCAGAGGCCGAAGTGCAGGCCCGGTGCGAGGGTGTCGGCCTGAATGCCGGCCTCCCCGTGGAGGGCGACGATCTTGCCGTCCGGCAGCGTGGAAGCGCCGCCGAAGCCGAATTTCTTGGTGACGATGCCGACGCCGTTGTTCGGGATGATGACGAGCCCGAGCAGACGGATGAGCACCTTGTAACTGAGGGCGGCCGTCACGAGCACGGTCGCCGCGAGGGCGAGGAGGATGAGGGTGAAGGTTGACATAGGGGCCTCCAGGTGGGGAGCGGCGGGGAGCATCCGGAAAACTCGCGCGGAGGCAAGCCGGAGTGTAGTGGAAAGGTGTACGTTTAATGTAATGGTATGATGCATCCGTAATACGCTTGATTTTCGGGCCTCCCAGGCCATCCTCCGCGCCATGGCCAAGACCCGCACCCTTACCGACGCGGAACGCCGCTACCTTGAGGAGCGGCTGGCCCCGGTCTTCCGCGCCCTGCGGGAGGATGAGGCCCTGCAGGAGGAGTTTCTCCTCTTCATGAAGGCCCGCGGCAGCGGCTTTGCCCTCACCCTCATGCGTCTGAAGACGATCTGGTGGCGAGGCCGCAAGTCGATGTATCCGGGCTTTCTCGTCCTCGGCGCGGTGGAGTTCGGGATCGCGCACGGCCTGCTCCAGCCCAAGGGCACCGTCCGGAAGCGGCGGAGCTAGGGCGGCTGAATCGGGCCGGCATGTTTTCGCCGCGGTTTGCCGCAGGGAGTGGATGCCGTCCGCGGCTCTCGGGGGCATGCCCCGAACCGGTTCACTGTCCTGACTGGCGGTCCTCGGTGCGGCCAGGGGTTGCCCCTGCGCCGGCCGCCGGATTTGTCGCCTCGGCCGAGACGGAATCCGAAACGGGCATTTCCCGTGCCGCTTAGTGAGACTGCGGCATGGCCGGCCTTCAGGCGGGGCCGGTCGCCACGGGGCGCGCGGGATCGGCGATCCACTCGCTCCAGGAACCGACGTAGAGCGCGGAACCCGGCAGCCCGGCGTAGTCCATCGCGAGCCGGTTGACGCAGGCGGTGACACCCGAGCCGCAGTGGTGGACGACGGCGGCGGGCGGCACGGCGCCGAGCAGCGCCGTGAATGCCGCGCGCAACTCGGCTGCCGGACGGAAGCTCTGGTCGGGGTTCTGGTTGAGCTTGAAGAAACGGTTGCGCGCACCGGGGATGTGCCCCGCCAGGCGGTCGATGGGCTCCGTCTCGCCGCGGAAGCGCTCCGGCGCGCGGGCATCCACCAGCACCAGGCTGCCGTCGGCCATGCCGCGCTGGATGTCCGCTGCGGTCCGGACCTGCGACCAGTCCGGCCGGGCGTCCACGGTGCCGGTGCCGTGCGGGCCGGCCGGCTCGGTCGAGACCGGATGCAGCCCGGCGAGCCATGCGCCGTAGCCGCCGTCGAGCACCGCCACCTTGGTCAGCCCCAGCCAGCGGGCCAGCCACCACAGGCGGGCCGCATACTGGCCGCCGGCATCGTCATAGGCCACGATCTGCGTGTCCGGAGTGACGCCGTGGCGGTTGAGAAAACCGGCCCAGGTCTCCGGCTGCGGCAGCGGATGCCGGCCGTTGTGCCCGGTCTTTTCCCCGGCCAGGTCCGTTTCCACGGCGGCGAAAAAGGCCCCGGGGACGTGCCCCTCCGCATAGACGCGGGCGCCGCGATGGTGATCAACCATGTCGTGCCGGCAGTCGAAGACGACCCAGGCGGGATCATGAAGGTGGGCGCGCAGTCCGGCGGGGCCAATCAGCATGCGCGAAGCGAACACCATTCGCGCCTGGCACGCACGACTGAAAAACAGTGCCGGCCCGCCCCTCGGGCAAGGCCGATGTCGGCCCGGTCATCCCCGGGACGAGCGCTCATCCCGCCACGCCGGACCGCCGCCGTACCCGCAGGCACCTGCGCGCCTACACACCCTCACCTGCGTCCGCACCCGCGCGCCTGCGCGCGGAAGGCAGCGGGCGGAATTCCCCGGCCAAAAACTTTCACCGGCGGCAGGCCGCCGGGCACGGGGGCTCAATGCCCGGCGGGACCCGGGTGGCCCCGGCTCCGGAGGGGGAGCAGCGGTCGCGGACGAGCAACCAGAGCGCCGCCGACACCGCCAGCGTCCCGGCGCAGATCAGGAAGATGACGTTCTTGTCGGCCGCCGCCCTGACGATTTTCCCTACGAACACGCTGACGAGGAGCTGCGGCAGCACGACGGAGAGGTTGAAGATGCCCATGAACAGCCCCATGCGGCGCTGGTCCACGAGTTCGCTCATGATGGCAAAGGGGATGCTGACCACCGAAGCCCAGCCCACCCCGGCCAGCGCCATGCAGGCGTACAGCGCCAGCGGCGTGCGCACCTGGAACGCGACCAGCGCGTAGGCGAGCGCCATCAGCCCGCAGGCGAGCGCATGGGTTTTTACGCGCCCGATCTTTTCCGCGACCGGCTCGAGCACCAGCGACGGCAGGATAAACCCCACCATGTTGAGCACGAGGAAGGCAATCGAGATGACCGGCCCGGAATGCTGGGCCGCCGCGTCGGCCGACAGCCCGGCGAACAGCTTTTGCGCGATGAAGGCGATGAT
>CAISJA010000294.1 GCA_903885525.1 uncultured Opitutaceae bacterium | reverse complement strand
GTCAGCGGTCACTTAAAACCGGCCAGCTTCGGTCACTTCAAAACCGGCCACTCTGAGGAACGTGCAACGGGTCAGGCTTTGTTGTTTGGTGCGATCTCGAAACTCCATCACCCGATGAGATGAAAAAACTCAGACAGTCAATTAGGTCATTCGGCTGGAATGCGCCGGCAACTGCCCTCACGCCCACATCCGGGTCATCCGCGGTGACTCAACTCCTCTTCCTTCGCGTCGACTCGCGACTATTCGCGGTTTCCTCCTGAGTCGGTTTCTGGGGCCGGCCGCGGCTATCCGCTAAAAACAAAACGGTGCCCCGATTTCCCGGGGCGCTGTGGTAAATGGATTCGAGGATGTGATCGGTGGAGCCGGTTACTTCGAATTCGCCGGCGGCGCGGGCGTGGCGGCGGGGACCGTGGAGGGCAGGCTGTTGGTGTTCACGATCGGCACTCCCATCGGGCCGACCGGGATGTAGATGACCGTGTGGTTGGGCGAGTTGACCTGGGCGGACTGGGCCTTGATCGCCTCGTACTGGAGATATTCCGGCGTGAGCTGGTTCCGGATCATCTGCATGGCGGCGGCGATGCCGGCAGCGCCGATCTTCCGCTTCTCCGCCTCCTGCTGCTCGATCTGCAGCTCGATGGACTTGGTCTCCAGCACCTGGCTGGTGGCGATCTTGTTGGAGACGGCGTCGGCGATGGCCTTCGGGTACGAGATGCGGCCGACCACGACGCTGAGGATGTCAAACGGCGTGGCGTTCACCAGCGCGAGGGCGCGCCGGGTGAGCGTGACCTGGATCTCGCCGATATGGTCCTGCGTTTCGAGGCCGTTGTACTTCTCGACCTCCTCGCGGGCCATCGAGCGGATCTGCTGCTTGATGAAGTTGTCGTAGGCCACCTGGACAATGGCCTCGGGGGTGTCCCCGGTCAGCTTCATCGTGGTGTATTTTTCCACAAACTCCTGCACATGGTCGGGGCGGATGCGGAACAGCACATGGACGTCGAAGGAGACGGCCACCTTGTCCTTGCAGAGCACGCCCGTGCTGTTGCTGGAGTCGAAAATCTCGTCGAAGGTGTAGGGCGTCACGCTGATGTTGATGGCGTCGACAAGGAATTCGAGGCCGGTGCTGCAGGGGCCGACCTGGGTGCGCTCAAAGTGGGACGAGCCGGTGAGCGAGCCGCGGGTGACGTAGCCGACATAGCCGGCGGGAGTCTCCACGTTCCGATAGCCACAGCCTGACTGCAGCAGGACCGTGGCGGTGAGGAGGAGGGTGAGCAGGGCGGGGCGAGTGATGGCTTTCATGGTGGGAAAAGAGAGGCCGGCCGGAGCCGGTCAGGGATTGGTCCGGGGAGGATAGCCGGACGGGCGCGCAGCGGAATGGGAAACGGGACCGCTTCGGCATCCGGTTGATGGCCGGCGGGTTTGCCCCGACCTTATTTCGCTTGCCCTCCGAATCCGCGCGGCCGCCGGGCAGATTTAGGGTGGCGGCGCACCCCGCGTGCGACCAACCTGCGCCCATGCCTCCGGCCCCGGTCTTACCTCCGTTCGCTCCGCGTATCCGCCTGCTTGCCACCGGGGGCACGATTGCCGGCGCCCAGACCGAGGGCGGGCGCGGCTACCACGCCGCTTCGCTTTCCATCGAGGCCCTCGTGGCCGCCGTGCCCCAGTTGTCCGCCCTCGCGCAACTGGAGGTCGAGCAGGTAGCGGCCATCGGCAGCCAGGACATGGATGAAACGGTCTGGCTGCAGTTGGCGGCGCGGACCCAGGCGGCCCTCGATGATCCCGCCCTCGCCGGCGTCGTCATCACCCACGGCACGGACACGTTGGAGGAAACCGCCTATTTTTTGAATCTCGTGGTGCGCGGCGATAAGCCCGTGGTGCTGGTCGGCGCGATGCGGCCGGCCACAGCGATCAGCGCCGACGGCCCGATGAACCTCTACAACGCCATCGCCGCCGCCGCCCACCCGCCGGCACGCGGGCGCGGCGTGCTCGTCGTGGCCAATGACGAGATTCATTTCGCGCGGGAGGTTTCCAAAACCAACACCACCCAGCTCGGCACGTTCAAGGCCACGCCCCGCGGCCTTGCCGGCATCATCAACGCCGGCCGCCTCCACCTGTACGCCCCGCCCGTGCGCCGCCACACCTCGGCCAGCGAATTTGCCGCCGCGCCGCTGCCGGCCGTGCTGCCCCGCGTCGATATCGTGTATGCCCATGCCGGCATGGGCGGCGACCACATCGGCGCCGCCGTGCGGGCCGGCGCCGCGGGGCTCGTCATCGCCGGCGTGGGCGATGGCAACATGACGGCCGCCGCGCTCGCCGCCGCCGCCGCGGCCGCGCGGGCCG
>CAISJA010000293.1 GCA_903885525.1 uncultured Opitutaceae bacterium | reverse complement strand
GGCAGGCGGGAGTCGATCAGCACGTAGGTGTGCAGCAGCTTTTCCCGCTTTTGGAGGTAGTCTGCGGTCGCCTCGTTGAAGGCGGCGCGCTCCGTCTTGGCCACATGCGCGTAACCGTAGCCGGGCAGGTCCACGAGGCGCCAGTTCGTGTTCAGCGTGAAGAAATTGATCAGACGCGTCTTCCCGGGCAGGTCGGAGACCCGGGCCAGGTCCTTTTTCTCGGTGAGCAGATTGATGAGCGAGGACTTGCCCACGTTTGAACGGCCGATGAAGGCAAATTCGGGCAGCAGTAGGCGGGGGCAGGATGCGAGGCTGGGCGAACTGACCTCAAAGGTGGCCGATTTGATTTTCATGGGAGCAGCCCAGTGGGACAGAGTCCACCGCATTGGCGAACTATTAACCCCGCCCGTGACCGCGGTCGCATCCGCCATCCTGCCACGGCGGTCTGCCTCGGCCGGGGATGAGCCGGGGCGCTGGCGGGAAAGCGTGCGTCAGTTCCGCCCGCCAGCGGGCGGCCCCAGCCAGTCCAGATTGGGCTGGAGGGTCGCTTCGCGCATCATCCGGTTTATCTCCCGCGAGTCCGCATCTGTGGCGGGCACGAGGCTCCGCACCATGTCCCGGACCTCGGCCCGGGCGCGGGCCTCATGCTCCTCCAGCAGGATTTCGTCTGCGAGGCCGTTGTTCAGTCCGAAAAGATTGCCCAACGCCAGGGCGGGACTGTTTTTCAGGGCGAGCGCGAGGCGGCCCTTGGGCGTGAGCAGGGCATTTCCCGTGACTGCCCGGTGCCGGGGCTCGGTCACTTTGAGGTCTGGCAGCCGGTAAACCTCGGCCCCGCCTCCGTTTTCACGAAACGGGTGCAGGAGCGGGCCGGTGGGCTCCGGCTCGGGCGGAGGCGGTGCGTAGGGGGGCAATTTTTCGCGCACGGCCGCGATGATTTTCTCCGGCAGATGATAGGGCGGCGCTGCGGGAGGCAGGGGAGGCGCGGGCGGGGCGGGGCTGGCGGTGGTTGTCTCCTCTGCCTTCGTGCCGAGGGCGGGCCCCAGCAGGAGGCAAAGAGCAAGCAGACTGGGGCGGAGGCCGCCGGAGAGAGCACTTGTCATGGGCGTCCCTCCTCAGAGCCGGGGCCCGGCCCGGTGTTCCCAGGCGAGGGCAACTTCTCGGCGGATTCCCCCGGGGTGAGTCGCTGCCGGCTGTTCCGGATGGTTGGCAAGCAGCGGGGTGGGATTGCCTGCGACCAGGAGCGAACCGACTTCCCCTCCCGGCAACTGCCACGGGTTTGTTCCCGGTAACACCAGCCCGCCACCATTTTTGTGTGCGCCAGCGCCGGCTCAGGGCCGCCGCTGATTCCTTCGGCTTTCCCGTTTCGCCCGGCCCTACGCCCGCACCGCCCAGCGAAGCTTGGCGGAGGTGCTGCGGGGATTGGCGCGGCGTTCTTCCGGCCCGGCGCGGACCACTTCGTCGCTGGCGGAGGCATAGACACCGTGGCGCAGGCCTTCCCGAAAGGCGTGTTTCACCCGGCGGTCTTCCCCGGAATGGAAGGCAAGAATGGCCACGCGGCCGCCGGGGTTCAGGCAGCCGGGCAGCTGGCGGAGGAACAGGTCGAGCACGCCGAACTCGTCGTTCACCGCAATGCGCAGCGCCTGGAAGACGCGGCGCACGCAGTCATCGTCGGCCTCGCGGTCGCGGCGCGGCAGGTTGAGGCCGAGGATGACCCGGAGGGCGTCGGCCAGCTGGCGGGTGCGCGTGAAGGGGGCCTGAATCCGGCGGGCGGCCAGTTCGCGGGCCAAGAGGACGGCGTGGGGTTCGTCGGCGTTCTCCTGCAGCGCCGCCGCAAGCTTTTCCGGGGTGGCGCGCGCCAGCCAGTCGGCGGCGGATGGCGGGCGCGCGGGATTCAGACGCAGGTCGAGCGGGCTGTCCGCCTTGAAGGTGAAGCCGCGCGCCGGATCGTCGAGCTGCATGGACGACACCCCCAGGTCGGCGAGGATGGCGTCGGCGCCCGCGCAGCCGAGGCTGGCGAGCACCTTGGGCAGGGCGGCGAAATTGGAGCGGACCGGCGTGAACACGTCTTCGCCCCAGCCCGCGGTGCGCAGGCGGGCGACGGTCTTGGGCTGTTCGACCGGATCGACATCGAGACCGATGAGCCGTCCCCCGGGGCTGAGGCGGGCGAGCAGGGAGCAGGCATGGCCGCCGTAACCGAGGGTGCAATCGACGGCGGTCTGGCCGGGCTGGAGCGCGAGCACGGACAAGATTTCCTGCACCAAGATCGGCCGGTGGCTGCCGGCGGGCGTTTTCCCGGCGGCGACGACCTTGGCGACGTCGGCCGCGTATTTCCCGGGGTTGTGCTCCTTGTATTTTTCCTCAAACCGGCGGGGATTTTTGCCTTGGTACCGGGGCCGCCGCCGGTGGGGCGGAGCGGGTTCGGGCGAAGGCGGAGGAGTGGAATCGGGCATGGCGGGGGGGGCTTCAACCGCTGCCGCGGTGCGCGGGCGAGTGTCGGGAATTAGAACACGAAGCCGCGCCGGAAGCCAAGTCCGCCGCCAGCGCACCCCGGTGGACTCCCCCCCATGGTCTTTTGTTTTGGCCTGGCCGTCAGCGAAGGCCGGGCTTCGCGCCCTCGTGATCATTCAGAGGGAACGATGCCTCAAAACAAAAGACCGTGGGGCTCCCCCCGGGGGCAATGCAGGCTTGTTCACTCTCTGCCGAACACCGGGAACTTCCCGTCTGCATTGGTCTTTCCCTGCTATTTTCTCGTCCCGCTCCACACCGCCAACTGTTGCTCGGTGTCGGCGAGATCGCGATGGAGGCGGGCAAGGATGTCCTGCTCATTCTGCAGGTGCGTGGTCACCGAGGCCGGGGTGCCGGTGGCGGCGGTCCGCCACTGTGTCTTACGGTCATCCTCGAGGAG
>CAISJA010000292.1 GCA_903885525.1 uncultured Opitutaceae bacterium | reverse complement strand
GAGGTCGTGGTGAGCTGGCCGCCGGGCAGCGCGCCCTCCAGCACGAGGGGCTGCAGGTTGGCGCGACCGGTGTAGATGGCGGCGGTCAAACCGGCGCAACCGGTGCCGACGATGACAATGTTTTCAATGGGATGGGGCATGGGGTGGTAGGACAAGAAAAAGGGCAACGATCAGTTCAGCGCAACTCTAGACATGGTCCCGATCCGCCCGCCTCCGGGCCTCGCGCCGCCGGGCACCCCGTGGTTCCCCCTTGCGGGGTGGCGGGGTGGCCGCCTAGTGTGCGCCATGCCCGCGACGGCCTCCTTGCACGAAGGGTTCTTCACTCTCGATACCCACCTCGACACGCCCACCACCTCCCTGCTGCGCCCGGGCTGGAACTTCGGCCTCCCCCACGACCGCGCGGCGGATGGCACCCAATGCGATCTGCCCCGGATGGCGGAGGGAGGTCTCGACGGTCTCTGCTGCGCCGTCTATGTCCCGCAGGGCATCCGCACCGCGGCCGGATTCGAGCAGGCGCACACGAGCGCCCTCCGGATCTTTGAAAATACCCTCGGCGTCATCGCCGACCATGGGGACCGCTGTTCGCTGGCCCAGGTGGCGGAGGATGGCCCGCGCCTCAAGGCGGCCGGCCGCCGCGCCCTCTGGCTCAGCCTGGAGAACAGTTATTCGCTCGGGCTGGATGCGGGCAACGTGGCGAAATTCCATGGATTCGGCCTGCGCATGCTCGGGCTGAATCACATGCTGAACAATGATGTCGCCGATTCCGCCACCGACCCGGCCGGGCCGGAGTGGGGCGGGCTCGGGCCCTTCGGCCGCGAGGTGCTGGCGGAGTGCAACCGTCTCGGCCTCGTGCTCGACGCCTCGCACGCTTCGGATGACGCCCTGCGCGACCTCTGCGAACTCTCGGCCACGCCTCCCGTGCTTTCGCACAGCGGCTGCCGGGCCGTCTGCGACCATCCCCGCAACATCGGCGACGACCTCCTGCGCGACCTCGCCCGGAAAGGCGGGGTGATCCACCTCAACGCCCTGCCCATCGCGGTCGTCCATGTGCCCGAGGACGGCCGCTACGCTGCGCTGGCGGCCATGCTGTGGAAGCTGAAAGGGGCGGAGCTGACCCCGGAATGCCAGCGGCAGTTCAGCGCCGAGTGGCGGGCGATCGACGCGTACTATCCCAGCCCCCGCTGCACGCTCGACGATTACCTGCGCCACCTGGAGCATGCTGTCGCCGTGGCCGGCATCGACCACGTCGGCATCGGCTGCGATTTCGACGGCGGCGGCGGCTTCCCCGGTCTGGACAGCGTGGCCGATTACCCGAACCTCACCCAGGCCCTGCTCGACCGCGGCTGGTCGCAGGCTGACCTCGCCAAGCTCTGGGGCGGCAACACGCTCCGCGTCATGCGCGCTTGCGAGGCGCACGCGGCAAAGCTGCCGGTCGGCGCTAGCTGAGGCGCGGCACCGTCCCGGTGGGCGGAGAACCCCCAGGAGACCGGGACATTCCGGCCGGGCAGGGAAGGGAGGCGGCCGGTCACAGTCTTTGCGCCGGGGCGGGGTGTGGCCGTGGATCCCGCAGGCCCTGGCATCTGCTCCGGCCGTCCCTGCTCCCGGTGCGGTATCCGGTCCGCGGTGCCGGCCGGTCACTCCTCGATGATGCGGTCAGGCAGCTCGTTCAGGTCACCCGGGATCGCGGGAAATTTCTCGGCGAGCAGCGCCCCGGCCCGCTCGATGCCGGTGAGCAGGGCGGCGGTGTGGTCGCCGCGGCGAAAACTTTCCTGCATCCCCGCGGCCACCTCGCTCCAGAAGGCAGCGCCGCATTCGCGATGGACGCCCTCGTCGCCGAGGATGGCGAAGGCCTGGGACTCCGGCGCGACGTAGAGCAGCACGGCGTTGCGCCGGCTGGTCTGGTGCAGCCGGCGGCGCACAAATTCGGCGCGGGCGGCCGCCACAGCATCCTTGACCGGCCGATGGTGCACGATGACGACGATTTCGCCGGAGGTGCGGAGCTCGGCCTGCCGGATGGCGGCTTCGAGCCGGGGGTGGTCCAGGTGGTGGATGAAATGGCGGGTCTTCATGGTTACCAGCTTCCTCCGGCGCCGCCCCCGCCAAAACCGCCGCCTCCGCCGGAAAATCCGCCCCCGCCGAAGCTCCCGCCACCGGAGCTATTCCCACCCGAGCCCCACGGGCCTCCGCCGGACCAGAAGGTGGGGCCGGAGGAATAGCCTCGCCGCGTGGGATTGCCGTAGACGACCTGGCTGCGGCGGGTGGCGCTGCGGATCGTGATGGCCACAAAAAAGAGAACCCCCACCAGCACGGTGAAAATGCTGCCCGATCTGCCGCTCCGGCCCGCCCGATCCGCCCGGGTCTGGCCTGTCCCGTGGTATTCCCCTTTGGTGGCCGCGATCATGGCCTCGACGGCGGCGGTCATGCCGCCATCGATGTCGCCGGTACGGAAGCGAGGCACGATCTCGTCGGCGATGATGCGCTTGGCGGTCACATCGGGCAGCACGCCCTCCAGGCCATAGCCCACCTGGAGGTAGAGCTTGTGCTCCTGCATGAAGGCGAAGAGCACGGCACCGTTGTCGCGGGCCGTCTGGCCAGCCCGCCAGGCTTGGGCGACCCGGACGGTGTAATCCTCCACGGCGGAGTTGGATTCCATCCGCGGATAGATGGCGACGAGGAGCTGGTTGGAGCTGTCGCGCTCGCTTTGCTCGAGCCGCTGGTTGAGCCGGGCGGCGGTGGCGGGGGAAACGACCCCGGCGTAATCGTTGAAATACCGCGGCGGGGCGGGCGGGATCCGTTCGGCGGCCGGCAGCCCGGGGCCGGCCCAGACGAGGCCGACGAGGAGCAGGAGCTGCCGGCAGCGGCCCACGGGTGACTACGGATTGGCCGGCGCTTTGCCGCCGAAGTCGAACTGCACCTGCGGCGGCTTCTCCGCTCCGGGGACGGCGGCGAAGTAGGCCTTCTCCTTGAAACCAAGGACGGCGGCGAAAAACACGACGGGCACGCGGCGGATGGCGGAATTGTAGGCCCGGGCGGTGTCGTTGAAGCGGCCCCGCTCCACCGCAATGCGGTTCTCGGTGCCTTCGAGCTGGGCCTGCAGGTCGCGGAAGCCGGCGGTGGCCTTCAGGTCCGGGTAACGCTCCGACACCACGAGCAGGCGGGAGAGGGCGGAGGACAGTGCGCCCTGCGCCTTTTCAAACTCGGCGAGCTGCGCGGCGTCCGGCGCGCCGTTGCCGCCGATCTGGACGCGGCCCACGGAGGCGCGGGCGGCGGTGACCTCCGCCAGCGTGGTCTTCTCGAAGTTGGCCGCTCCGGAAACGGTGGCGACCAGGTTGGGGACGAGGTCGGCGCGGCGTTGGTAAACATTCTGCACCTGCGCCCACTGGGCGTCGACGGCCTGCTGTTGGTTGACCAGCCCGTTGTAGAGGCCGGTGGCGGCCAGCGCGCCCACCACGAGGAGGGCGAGGAGGATGCCGAGGAAGATAAGGAAACTTTTCAGTCCCGTCCCACAGGGAGTGGATATGACGATGCAACTGCTTGCATAGGAATGCGAGCAAGGTGTCGGCGGGCGCCGGCGTAATTGATGATTTTAGTGCGAAAGCTGGTTTTGCTCGGGAAGAATCACGCGTGCTG
>CAISJA010000291.1 GCA_903885525.1 uncultured Opitutaceae bacterium | reverse complement strand
GATTGCGGCGAGGCTGCCGCCGCCTGGCTGAGCGGGGTCCTCGCCACCCGCTGCCGGCTCGTCCGGATCGGGGAAAAATTTCACCGTCCCCTCAAGCCGGGCCCCGCCGGGCCCGGCGACGTGGTCGGCTTCGCCGATGCTTATCCCTTCCTGATGATCAGCGAGGCCTCGCTCGCCGCGCTGCATGACCGCCTGCGGGCAAACCAGGCCCAGCCTGTGCCGCTGGATCGCTTCCGGGCCAATCTCATCGTCACCGATTGCGCCCCGTTCGCAGAGGACTCATGGGCCCGCCTCCGCATCGGACCAGTCGTGTTTCGCGCCGGCGGGCCCTGCGCCCGGTGCATCATGACCACCATCGATCAGACCACCGGCGAACGCACCGGACCCGAGCCGCTGGCCACCCTGGCCCAATTCCGCCGCGATGCGCTCAAACCCGGCGACGTCAATTTCGGCCAAAACCTGATCCACGAGACCAAGTCCGGTGTCCTCCGCCTCGGCGATGAGATTGCGTTTCTGTCGACCAGCCCCCGGTAGAGAAACCACGAATGGATACGAATAACCACAAATTGAAAACCTGTCCGTGCCGGTCCCGCGGACTGCCTTTCCGGAGTGCTGGTGGCCGCTTTCTCATTCGTGTCGCTTCGTGTTCATTCGTGGGTAATTCGCATTCCTCCGACTGATACCCATGTCCGCCAACGACCTGCTCCTCGCCCTCGGCGTCACTCTCTGCCTCACCGGCGTCATGTTGCGGGGCCAGCACCAGGCCCAGCGGCGCACCGACGCCCTGCGGGCGCAAACCGCCCGGCTGGCGCGGCTCGACGGCAAGGAGGATACCCTCAATCCTCCGCCCCGGCCGCCGCACCCGCTGGTCCGCCGCCTCCCGCTCATCTACCGCACCCTCGGCTTGCTCGGTGTCGGGCTGACCCTCCTGGCGTATGCCCGGCGCTAGGGCGGGCATCACCACCCCTCCCCGCCGGATCGGCGGGCTGTCTTGATCCGGGCGCGGTGTTTCTTGCCCTGGATCATCCGCCCCTTCTGCCCGCGGGATTTCTGGCGGCGCTGGCGGCGGACCAGCTCACGTTCCCCCCGGGCCAGGTTGGCCGCCTCGGCCCGGCGCCACTCCAGTTTCTCCGCCAATTCCGTCCAGGCGAGCTGGCGATTGACGGCCTGGGAGCGTTCACGCTGGCAGCGCACCTCGATCCCGGTCGGCCCGTGCCGCAACCAGACGGTCGACGAAGTCTTGTTGATCTTCTGCCCGCCCGCCCCGGCCCCGCGGATGAACCGCTCCTCCACCTCCTCCGGCGCCACTTTCAGGGAGACAAATCTCGCCCGCAGCGGCGCTTCCACGCTGTCTGGAAAATCGGCCATGCCCGTTGATAACCGGCGGAGGGAACAAATCACCCCAAAAAAGAGCCGCGCCCCCGAACCAAACCGCCCTGCCGCAGTCACAGGCTGCCCCGCTCGGCACTTGTCAGCGGCCCCAACCCTCCCTTCACTGCCCCGGCACCCCGCGCCAGCTTTCCGCCTTTCCACCTGTAGCCCGCCCCTTTCAACTTGCCCCCCCTATGATTATCGGCCCCGCTTGGTCCCAAAAACTCCGCGCAGAAATCGGCAAGGCTGTCATCGGCCAGGACGCCGTCATCGAGCGCCTGCTCGTCGCCCTCCTCGCCAACGGCCACGTGCT
>CAISJA010000290.1 GCA_903885525.1 uncultured Opitutaceae bacterium | reverse complement strand
GTGACGTGGCCGTCCTTGAAATCGGCGGAATGGTAGATTTTTTGCGCCGCGTAGAGCCGGGCGAGCGCGTCGGCATACGCCGGGGTGTGCGGCACGGCGCCGCTGGGGCTGTGCTCAATCTGACTGAGGACGCTTTCGTCAATTTGGGAGTGGGCGTCGTGGGGCATGGTGGGGGCGGTCGGGTTATTTGGCGGGTTTGGTGAGCAGCAGGGAGGCGTTCAGGCCGGCATGGCGCTCGGAAAATTCGTCGTCCACATTGGCCTGGCGGAGGAGGCGCTGGACCATGCCCATCTTGGCATCGAGGTCGTCGACCTTGGCGACGAAAACCGCTTCGGGGGTGGCCGCCATGACGGCGGCGCCCCATTCCAGTTCGCCCTGGTGGCTGAGGACAATGTGTTCGAGGCGTTCGAGCAGATCGGCGGCGAGTTTGCACTTCATGCCGGCCTTCCGGACGAGTTGGTAGCCGAGGACGACATGGCCTTGCAGCAGGCCGCGGCGGCTGCGGGTGGTGACGAGGTCGCCCGCATATTCGATGACCTTGCCGGTGTCGTGCACGAGGATGCCGGCCAGGGCGAGGTCGGGGTCGACCTCGGAGTAGAGCGGGAGCAGAGCGCGGCCGGCCCGGGCCATGTGGCAGGTGTGTTCCAGCAGCCCGTGCCGGTAGGCATGATGCATGGCGACGGCGGCCGGGGCGTGGCGGAATTTCTCCCCGATTTCTTCAAAGACCGCCTGCACGGTGGCGCGGAGGTCGCCGTGCCCGATGGCCGCGATGTGCTGCTGGAATTCAGCCCACAGGGCGGCGGCATCCTCCGGAGCGGTCTCCACCAGGTTGGTCAGCAGGGACGAGCCGGCGAGCTGCTCGGGGGAAATGGCCTCCGCCCGTAAGAGGCGCGGCGAGAGCCGGTCCTGGTAGTAGTCAGGCTTGGCCTCGATCCGGATGACGGCACCCTCGGCGAGGTTGGTGAACAGCTCGTAGGCCGGGCTGTCGCCAAAGACATTCAGGCTGAAGCTGCCGGTCTTGTCGCCCAGCTCGGCGGTCAGAAACGGGTTGCCGTTTTTCGCCGTGCGGACGGCGACGCGGCGCAGGAGCAGGACGCTGGAAAAATTGCCGGCACCCTCGCGGGGCAGGGCCTTGATCTCGCGGACAGAGAGGGGTGAGGTGAAGTCAGCCATGGGGAAGCAGCAGGGAGCAGGGGTCAACGGTCAGGCCGGGGTCCGTCCCGTTCCGCGGCGGCGCAGCCGCCAGCCTGCGGCCAGCCGGTGTGGCGCGGGGGCGGAGAACACGCACGGGGGCGGAGGCTGGTGGGGAGGGCGCGCACCGGTTTAGGTGTATTTCTTCACGAGGCCGGTGAAGTTGCGGAAGAACGGATGCCCGGCGTCGTTGAGCATGGAATAGAAGACCGTTTCCGACGGCAGCAGATGGCAGCCGGATTTGGCCAGGGCGGCCAGGGCGGCGGTGGCGTCCTCCGCGCGCCGGGCGCCGACGCAGTCGGTGAGCAGGGTGACCTGGTATTCGCGGCGGAGGGCGTCGAGGGCGGATTGATAGACGCAGATGGGGGTCTCGATGCCGCAGAGAAGGAGGTGCTCGGCGCCGATTTCCTGCAGGCGGCGGGTGATATGCTCGTCGCCGAAGGCGGAAAAAGAGTCCTTGCCTCTGGACTCGGGCTTGGGAAGCAGGTGGAGCAGGTCCGGGCTGGTCCGCCCGAGCTTATGCGGCACCTGTTCGGTGAAGAGCACGGGGAGGTCCAGGCCGCGGGCGAATTCGAGGGCGAAGGCGCAGCGGCGTTGGACGCGCGCGGCGTCGGGGACGGCGCTGAGGAAGGCGGGCTGCAGGTCGATGCAGAGCAACAGGGTGTCAGCCGTGCGGGCAGGGCGGGGGGGACGTGAAACCGGGCTCATGCCGGCATCATTGCCGGCCCGGGCGCGGGGACAAATGTATTTCGCGCGGCGGCGGGGGGATTTGGGCTAGCTTTCCCGGGAGCGGCGGCTAGACCAATCCGGTCCATGGATCTGAATCTCAACCCGATCGCCACCCAATGTTGTGTGACCGGCCGAGCTTTCGCCGAGCACGACCGGGTGGTCTGCTACCTCGTGCGCGAGGACAACGGTCTCACCGGCCGCCGCGATCTGTTGGAAAGCGCGGACTCCCAGCTGCCGCCCCCGGCGCTGATCTATTGCCGCTGGGTGATCGGCTACAAGCCGCGCCGCGGAGACAGCAACCCGGACCGGGCGCTGAAGCTTACGGCGGAGAGTCTCTTTCTCACCCTGGCGGACCCGGTCAACCCGCCCAACGAGGCCAACACGCCGATGCTGCAGTTCCTCGCCCTGATGCTGGAGCGGAAAAAACTGCTCAAGCCGCGTGGTTACAGTGCGGACGGCGCACGGCAGATTCTCGAGCACATGCCCTCGCACATTGCCTACGAGGTGCCGGTGGGCACCCTCGATGCCGCCTTCTTCCTCAGCATCCAGGAGCAGCTCGGCGTGCTCGTCGGCGCGAAACCGCCCCGGGAGGCGGTGGCTCAAGCTTCGCCACTCCCGGTGGCAGCGGAGGTCCGGGGCGGGACCTGAGCGCCGCGCGTGAGGCCGCCCGATCCGTGTGCGCGGCGACCCTGATCGATGGTGGCAGCCGAACGCCTGGTCCCATGACCGCAATCCGGCCGGCCGACCGCAGCGAGGCGCAGCAGCTGAAGGCCAGCCTGGGCGAGAGCCAACCTTGCGATACGGATCTCATCCGGCTTGGGGTATGGGAACGGAACCCCGGGACGATCTCCTTCCACCTGGCCAGCCCCGGCCTGTCGCAATGCGAACTGGCGGCGGCCTTCGGGGTGGCCCCGCCGACCGCGACCCGGGCGCTGCACGGGTTGGCAAAGCAGCGGCTGATCGAACGCCGGCCCTCGGGCACGGACGGGCGCGAGCAGGTCATCCACCCGACAGGGCGGGCGATCGCGATGGGGGACGGGTTGAACAAGGCCAGCGGGACGGTGACCCGGCGTCTGAAAAGGCGGCTCGGGGAGGAGGCTTTTGCCGACACCGGGAGCCGGCTCCGCGCCGCGCGGACCGCGCTCCGTTGATTTTTGTCCCATGATAGTTGCATCGCTAACAATAATAACCATGCAGTCCCGTCCCACAGGGAGTGGATATGACGATGCAACTGCTTGCATAGGAATGCGAGCAAGGTGTCGGCGGGGCGCCGGCGTAATTGATGATTTTAGTGCGAAAGCTGGTTTTGCTCGGGAAGAATCACGCGTGCTG
>CAISJA010000289.1 GCA_903885525.1 uncultured Opitutaceae bacterium | reverse complement strand
CGGCGGCTCGGACCGGCGCCGGGCGTCTCGACGTGCTGGTGGGCAAGACGTCCGCCGCGGGGGATCCGCTGCGCCCTTCGCGGCTGCTGCTGCGCTGCGCGGACGCCGCGCTGCCGGGCCGGGTAAAATTTCTGTTTCGAGAGATCGAGGCCGCCCAGGCCAGCCTGCCGTGGACGCGGGCGTGGCGGCTGCGGCCGCGGCTCGTGCCACCGCCGGCACGGATCTCCGTCACCGCCCTGCGCGACTGGCTGGCCTGCCCGTTCCGGTTCTACCTGAAACACGGGCTGCGCATGATGCGGGTGGATCCGGCCAAGTCGGAGCTGGACGCGCTCGATTTCGGCACCCTGGTCCACGGGGCGCTGCAGGCGATGGGCGAGGATCCGGACCTGCGGGACTGCACGGATGAGGCGGTGCTGCGGACCGGGCTGCTGGCGGAGTTTGACCGGCGGGTTGCGGTGCAGCTGGGCGGGGAGCTGACACTGCCGCTGGTGGTGCAGCTGGAGGCGGCCCGGCAGCGGCTGGGGGCGGCGGCGCGAGTGCAGGCACAGGAGCGGGCCGCTGGCTGGCGCATCGAGCGGGTGGAATGGAAATTTGACTGTGTGCTGGGCGGGTTGACCGTGCGCGGTAAGATCGACCGCATTGACCGGCACGTGGAGACCGGCGCAGTCCGCGTGCTCGATTACAAAACGAGCGACACCGCGGCGGCACCGCCCGCAGCGCACCTGGGTCCGGTCGGCCCGGCGGAGGCGGATCGGCCGGTCTGGACCCGCGTCATGGTGGAAGACCGGGCGCGGGCATGGGTGGACCTGCAACTGCCGCTCTACCGGCGGGCGGTGGCGGCGGAGTTTGGTCTCGCCGTGGCCTGCGGCTATTTCAACCTGCCAAAGGCGTCCGGGGAAACGGCGGTGAGCCTGTGGGACGGACTGACGCCGGAGCTGCAGGCGGCGGCGGAGGAATGCGCCGAGCAGGCGGCCGCAGCCGTGGCGGCGGGGTGTTTCTGGCCCCCGACCGAGCGGGTGGCCCATGAGGATGCGGAGTGGGCCGGGCTGTTTCACCACGGCGACGCGGAGAGCGTGGACTGGGATCGCGAGGACAAAACCCAGACTGCAACCAAACCATGATGGCCGCAAAGAGGCGCAATATGGCGCAAAAAAATTCGGAACTCCTGACGCGGGCAGAAGTGATTTTTGCGTCTTTTCGCACCTTTTTGCGGCCATGATTCCGATCCGCCCATGAAGAAAATCTGCCATGTCATGATCCTGGCGTCGGCGGGTTCGGGAAAGACCTTCGCTCTGACCAACCGGTACATCGCGCTGCTGGCGGCCGGCGCGCCGCCGGAGCGGATCGTGGCGCTCACCTTCACACGGAAGGCGGCCGGGGAGTTCTTCGACGAAATCCTGAAGAAGCTCGCGCGGGCCGCGGAGTCGGCGGAGGAGGCGGCGAAACTGGCGGCAGGCATCGGGTCTGCCGGGGCGGGCCCGGCGGATTTCCTGCGGCTGCTGCGGGTGGTGGTGGATGCGATGCCGCGGCTGTGTCTCGGCACGCTGGACAGTTTTTTCACCCGCGTGGTGCGGAGTTTCCCGCTCGAGCTGGGGCTGGGCGGCGAGTTCGCGCTACTGGAGATTGCGGCGGCCCAGGCGGAGCG
>CAISJA010000288.1 GCA_903885525.1 uncultured Opitutaceae bacterium | reverse complement strand
GCCCGACTCCGCCCCGGGCCGGCTGCTCGCCGCCCTCATCCACCCCGACGCCGCTGCCACCCCATGATCAAATTCAACCTGGATTCACCCCTCCTCCAGCTGACCGCCGCCCTGGATGCCCTCGCCCCCTGGGTGGGGGGCGTGGCGTTTTTGCTGACGCTGTTCGGTTACTACAGCCAGGTCTGGCAGCAACGCCATGATCCGCCCCGGATGCTCGAAGCCCTGGGCTGCATCAGCCTGGCCGTGGCGCTCGCCTTCTCCACCTCCCTCTGGTGGCCGCTGCTGGTCAATCTGCTGTATTATCCGGCCGAGTTCCTGGCCGGCCGGGGCACCCTGTTTCAGATCAACTGGTCGGTGAATCATTTTTTCGGCGCAATGACCAACCTGGTCACCGATGTCGGCAGCGGCAGCAACGGCCACGGCCAGTTGAGCCCGGTCTGGAATTTCACCTGGAACTTCACCCGGATCACCCGCGCCGGGGTCACGGACCTCGTGATCCATGCCCTGGTCTCGACGGCGACCTTTCTGGCCGGCATCGTCGTCCTGCCTTTCTACTTCCTCCAGCATTTTCTCGTGGTCGTGTTGTCGAAGCTGCTGCCGGTCGCCGTCTGTAGCCTGACCGTGCCGGCGCTGCGCGGCCGGGCCGCCCAATATTTCGCCCTGACCCTCAGCATCCTCGCCTGGCCGCTGGGCTTTACCGTCGTGGCCTTGGTGACGAATGCCATCGTCCTGAGCAATTTTGTGCCGTCCGGCGCCAGCGTGGCCGCCGCTGCGCTCGCCAAAACGGTGCAAACCCTGGTCGCCGCCCTCGTCATGATTCTCGGCACCCTGCTCGTGCCGCCCACCCTGCTGTATCTGTTCCGCCCCACCCCGTCGGCCGCATCCGGCGGCACCCCGCCGCCATGATCCCCGCCCGCCCTTTCACCCCCGACGAGGAAGGCCTGATCGACCGGCTCGCCAGCCGCGCCTTCACCGTCCGGATTCTGGCCGGAGCCTGCCTGTTCTTCATGGTGCTCGCCGCGCTCGGCCCGCTGGTGACGGTCTACCTGCTGCACGAGCCCGAGCGGGTCGCGGTCGCCTTCGGTGACGGCACGGTCACCATCACCAAGCTCCAGCGTTACCAGGAGGCGCTCGACCTGCTGAAACTGACCGCCAACGACGACGCCCGCGCCATGCTCAACCGCGGGCCGGCCGGGCTGGATGACCCCGACCTGCTCGAATTGTGCTTCAACACCGACGCCCGGGCCAAGCTGGCCGACCTGGTGAAAAACCAGGATCCCGTCTTTCAGGAATACAGCTATCACCAGAAGGTCGAAATCGCCTCCACCGAAATCGCGGCGGACCCGGATGGCACCTACCGGGCCCGCCTCATGGGCCAGCTCATCCGCACCGGGGTCTACAACCAGGCGCTGAAGGGCGACACGCTCCGCTTCACCCTGATCCTTTACCTGTTCCGCAACCAGAACGCGGCCCTGAATCAGAAATATCCCCTCGGAGTATGGAATTTCGACTACACCGAATCGCGCTAGCACTGGGGCTGCCGGGCGCGCTCCTCGCCTCCGAACCGGCGCTGCCCGCCGTCGCTTCGACACCCGCCCCGGCCGCCTTCACCCCGGCGACCCCCATCCCGCTTGGGGTGATGCGCCGCATGTACCTACAGGACAGCCGCCCCTACGAGGTCGGAGTCGGCGCCCTGCCGACCACCATCCTGCTGCCCGAGGTGATCGAGGCCTTCGAAGCCAGCAACATCACCACCCAGCCCAACACCGTCGCCCCCGTCTTTCTCCAGCACCGCGACGGCACGCGCTACTTCAGCGTCAAGGCCCTCGTGCCAGGCACGGCGGACCTCAACGTCATCCTGAAAAACACCCTCTACAGTTTCCGCTTCTATTTCACCGACAACCCGGTCCGCACCCTCACCATCGAGCCGCCTCCGCCCGCCGAGGCGGGCGCCGACTCCCCGCCCCTGCCCATCACGGCCCGCCGCCTCTACGACATCCTCCAGGAGGCCAAGACGTACTTTCTTCTGCGCGACCAGCACCCGGAATTGCAGCGCTCCATGGCCGTGGTCTCCCCCGGCAAGGTGCTGGAATACCCGGGCTACCGCGTGGTGATCGACCAGGTTTACCGGTTCGAACGGGATGACACCCTCGTCATCCGTGCGGTCTTCCTCAACGACGATCTCCGCCCCCGGCACTACCGGCCCGAGGATGTCGGCCTGCGCGTCGGCCGCAACCTCTACTGGCCCAGTTTCGCCCAGCTTCCCGGCACCATCCCCGGCCGGGCCCCTGCGGAGATCACCTGGGAGCTCAGTCCTGATGTGGCTTCCCTCACGCTCACCCCGCCCACGGGGCCAAGCTCCGACCTGACGCACCTCGTGTCCGCTACGCTGTCCGAACCCGGGCGCTACACCCTCCGGGCCACCGGACCGCAGGGGCGGACCGACACCATCAGCCTCGTCGTGCGTTTTCCGGTGCCGGCCCAGGAGGCCTCGCCCGCCATCGTGAGCAAGGGCCCGCAGGACTTCGGCCTGCGCAAGCTCATCCTCCGGCCGCCCGAGCCCGGCCAGAATTTCGGCTACGTCTGCTACACCGGCACGGCCGACGGCCAGCGCGCCAACCTCTCGCTGGAAAACGATTTTTCCCTCGTGGTGCCGGCACCGTTGTCGCCATGAACATCCTCTCCCGCCTGTTCCGCTCCTGGTGGGTCCGCGTCCTCGTCTTGGTCGCGCTCCTGCTCGGGATCGCCGGCCGGGTTGTCTGGTCCAGCCAGGTCCGGCGCAACCGCCCGCCGCCGGTCGCCGCCCGGCACGCCACCCCGGCCCGCCCCGATCAGCCCGCGCCGCCGCGCACCGTCACCCAAGGCTACACCCGGGGTATCCAGTCCTTTGCGGCCCCTCCCGCCCCGGCCGCTCCCGGCCCGGCCTCCGGGCCTCCCCCGTTGCCGGATTCGGTCAAGAAGACCCTCGTGAGCGACCCCGGCCCGATCTCGCTGTTTCCCAACCTCGCCGCGCCGCCTCCGGCCCCGCCCGCCGCCCTGCCGCCCGCCCGCTATCTGCCCAGTTTCCGGCTCATCCGTTGCATGCTGATCACCGCTCCCCAAACCGGGGAGATCGAGACCCCGCTCATCGGCATCGTCCTCGACAACCAGTACAACATCGACACCGAGGGCCGCTCCCACCTCGTCATCCCGGCCGGCGTGGAAGTACATACCCTGGGCCGGCCCGTTCCGGTGCGCGACCGCATCGACGGCGACGGCGACTGGACCCTCGTCTGGCGCACCACCGATGCCGACAACGCCATGGAGCTGAGTGTGCCGGCCCTCGCCCTCAACCGCGATTTTGACGACGCCCGCCGGTTGTACGGCGATCAGGAGAAGAGCCCGGGCATCCTCGGCCGGCGCTTCGAATCCTTCAGCGAGACCGTGATCAAAGAGGCCCTGCTCGATGCCGCTGCCGCCACCATCCGCTCGCTGAAAAGCACCAATACCCAGACCAATGCACTGACCAACAGCACCACCTACGTGCCGAAGCCGGGACTGCATAATGCCGCCCTCGAAGGTGCCGCCGCCGGCACCGACCGCGTCACCAAAATGCTCGACGACATCCGCCAGCAGATCGAGCAAAAGGGCTATTACGTCGCCGTGCTGCCCGGGAAGGAATTTTACCTCTACAACAAGGTGCCGATCGACCTGCGCCTCGCCCGCCGCCCCGGCCCCCTGCCGGTGAAAGCTGCCACCGCCACCACCCTGCCCGCCCTGTCGGGCCTGCCCCAGCCGAAGACCTGAAGCCGCGCCCCGTTCCGCTCCCGGCGTGCGACACCGCCCAGCCATCTGCCCTCCTCACATGAAAATTTTTCCGCCCGCCCTGGTCTTTTTCTCGCTCCTGCTCTCCGGCTGTCGGCATCCCGCCCGCCCGCCGCATTCGCCCGCGGTGGCCGCCCCTATCCTCGCTCCGGCCCCGGCCGCCCCGCTGCCCCCGGAGGCCGCTCCCGGCGTGACCGCCGCATATCCGCCCGAGCTGGAGGAGTATTACGTCGGCCTGATTCCCGATCCCGATGATCCGCGCTTCGCCTACCAGCCGGGCACCCTCGTGGTTGAACGCCGGCCGGCCCGTCCCCGGCTGGGCGGCGACGAGGTCCAGGTCGCGCCCGCCTTCCACCGCGGCCCGGTCACCACCGCCCGTCTGGCGGACAATCACCCGGCCCCCACCGCCGCCGAGATGGCTTCCCTCGCCCTGCGCTCGCAAACGTTGATCGCCTCGCTCAATGCCGACAACCAGCAGCTCCGCGCCAGACTGGCCGCCCTCCCGGCCGCTGCCAGTTCGCCGCCGCCCTCCGCCCGGCCGGCCTCCACCGCGCCGCCGCCCGCTGCGGCTGATCCTCCCGCCCCCGGCTCGAACGAGCTCCCCGAAAATCTGAACCTCATCCGGCCGAATGCCGACCATGTCATCGAGCTGGACCCGGCCCTCTTTGCGACCCCCGCCGCCCCGGGCAACAATCCCTTCATCCAGCTCTACCAGCCGGTCGTGCAGTTGCGGGAGCTCGCCCTCGTCGTGTCCGCCGCCGTGCCGGGCCCCCGTCCGGCGGCCATCATCAACGACGTGCCCTACAGCTTGCACAGCCAGTTCCAGGGCTTGGAAATCGTCCGCATCGACACCGACACGGTCTACCTCCGCAAGGATTCCTTCCTGCTCGCCTGTCCGGTGTCCGACCGGACGCTCCGCCTGCGCCTGCCCTGATCTGCCATGCCCCGTTACTCCGCCCGATGTGTGACCGCCGCCGGCCAGGGCTTTTCCCTGGAAATGGAGGCTCCGAGCATCGACGCCCTGCGGCAGTTCGTCGAGCGGCGGCAGGGCTTCCTCGTCAGCCAGCGCGAAATCCCGCCCCGCCTCGCCGGCCGCCGCACCCGCATCCCGGCCGAGGCCCTGGCCCAGCTCTTCAACCTGCTCGCCCTGCAACTGGCCTGTGGCGTGCACACCGACCAGGCCATCGCCAAGCTCCGCGCCGAATTTCCCGACCGGCGCGTGCGCCTCGTCCTCGAAGGCGTCCATTCCCAGCTCTCCAGCGCCCGCGCCGCCCTCTCCGCCGCCCTGGCCCTCTTCCCCCGGAGCTTTCCCGAGGGCACCATCGCCGCCGTGCGCGTCGGCGAGCAGTCCGGCGCGACCGGCCTGGCCGAGCGTTTCGCCGACCTCCGCGACCAGATCCGCTTCCGCCTGAAAATCCGTCAGGCCGCGGTGCGGGCCGTGGCTTACCCCGCCTTCATCCTCAGTTTCGCCGCCGGCGTCGTCGGCCTCCTCCTCGTCAAGCTGGTCCCGCTCGTCGAGGAGCTCCTCACGAGCCTGCATGTGCCGCTGCCTCCGGTCACGCGCGGCATTCTCACCGTCTCGGCCTTCGCCCGCCAGCATGGGGTCTCGCTGCTGGCCGGAACCCTCCTGGCCCTGGCCGCCGCCCACCTCCTGCGGTCGTGGCCGCCTTCCGCCCTTGCCCTCGACCGGCTCCTCCTGCGCCTGCCGGTGGCCGGCTCCATCTTTCGCGCCCTGGTGACCGCCGAGATCGCCAAAACCTACCGCGCGCTCTACAGCGCCGGTGCTTCCGCCACCGATTCCCTCGCCGCCTGTGCCGCCGTGGTCCCCAACCGCGCCCTGCGCGTCGCCCTCCTGCGGGCCCGCCGCGCCCTCGAAACCGGCGAGCTGACCGCCGACAAGCCCGACCACCCGGCCATCACCGAGGCGCTCCGCTCCACCGGCTACCTCCCTGAGCTGGCCCTCACCATCATCGGCACCGGTGAGGTCTCGGGCGGGCTCGCCCGCGCCCTCGACCACGTCGCGGAACACTACGCCCAATCCGCCCAGGAGCAGATCGCGGTCTTCTTCGCACTCTTCGACAAGCTCCTGATGCTCGTCCTCATTTTCACCGTCGGCCTCGTGATCCTGGGCATCTGGCAGCCGATCATGACCGCCGCCCAAAATATCCACTGAGCCCCGTCCCAGGTAGGGCTGGCGCTGGTCGCCAGGCCTCTCCGTCTCCTCTCCTCCTCCGCGCGCTCCGCGTTAAAAATTTTCCTCCCTGCCCACTCCTCCTGCTCCGCGTTGAAAATCAATCCCTCGCTCCGCCTCCGCACCCCCACCTCTTCGCTCGCTTCGCTTCCTTGGTGTAAAAATCAACAACCCGTCCCATGCACCCCCGCCGCTCTGCCTTCACCCTCCTGGAAATCCTGGCCGTCGCCGCCATCATCACCCTCCTCGCCATCGCCGCCCTGCCCGGCGCCATCCAGCGGCTGGTCGACGCCCAGGTGGCCGGCGAGGACGCCGTGCTGGAGAACCTGCGCAAGGACCTGGTGCGCTCCCTCGATTCCTCCGATTTCGCCAACGTCAATATCTTGGCTGGCGCGGATGCCGCCGGGGTCGTCTTGCCCACCCGTTTCACCGGCGATCCCGATGCCGCCTTCCCGGCGACCAGCGCCGCCGACTGGTTTGCCAAGCTGGCCACCGTGCGGGGCTCCTCCTTCAGCCAGGCTGCGCCCACTCCCTCCGTCCAGCCGGCCCTGGCCGACCTCCTCTTCAACCGCTACGGCCGCGCCCGCCTGCTGGTCCTCGGACCGGCCGAGACCAACCAGCAGCGCCTCCTGCTCATCTCGCTCATGGCCCCGGCCGCCCAGCTGGTCCTGCCGGCCAGCGATGGCTCCGCCGCCTGGTTCGACACCGTCTGGAACACCCACTGGGATTCGCGCACGCCGGCGCTGCCCGCGGCCTGGGCCGCCAGCCTCACCGCCGCGCAGTCCGCCGCGTGGAACGGAAACTCCAGCAGCGGCAGCCGGCTCTACCGCCTCCGGGTCGTGCGGATCACCGTGCCCAAGTACACCCTCAACATTTCCAACACCCATCCGACCGCCAACGCCTATGTGCTCTACAACGCCGACCTTGACCGGCTCGACGTCCCGGCCGGCAGTGGCACCGCCGTTTCCAGCCCCATCCTGGCCGGCCGCCTGATCCGCGTCCTCCGCGGCACCAGCCTCGCCACCGCGGTCGAGACCAACCGGATCTACCTCCGCGACAACACCGACGTGCTGGTCCAGTAAACTGCAGCGAGACCGTTCCCCGCGGCCAGTCCCGCCCCACAGTCCCGCCCCCGTGGTGCGCCCGCCGCTCCGCCGGGGGGTAGGACCCGCCGATGGTGGCGCAACCCCCGCCCACCCCGCGCTGCGACTTTTTGCTGAACTTTCAGGACACTACCCCCAGAACCTCCGCCCACCCCGCGCCCCCGGCACAGCCGCCGCACCCCCGGATACTTGTCATACAATATATGACATGTCTCCGAAACGGAGGGAGCCTTGGCCGTCTGGGGCCGGCGGCGGAAACGCGGCCGGCCCCAGGCGGCCGCGCCTGCCGCGGGGGTGCGGGTGCGCGCGCCGGGCATTGTTTTTTGCGGTCGTCCATGCATGCTGGCCCCCACGCACCATGCTGATCGCGGAAATCTTCCATTCCCTGCAGGGCGAGGGCCGGCTCCTCGGCGTGCCGTCGGTCTTTATCCGGACCAGCGGCTGCAACCTGCGCTGCAGCTGGTGCGACACGCCCTATGCCTCCTGGCAGCCCGAGGGGCGGCCGATGACGGTGGCGGAAATCATCGCCGCGGTGCGGCCGTATCCGGTCCGCCACGTGGTGCTGACCGGGGGTGAGCCGATGATCGCCCCGGAAATCCATGAGCTGGCCTTCCAGTTGCAGGAACACGGCTACCATATCACCATCGAGACGGCCGGCACCGTGCCGCCGCGCGGCATCGCCTGCGACCTGGCTTCGCTCAGCCCGAAGCTGGCCCATTCGGCCCCCGATGCGCGGCTGGACGACGTCTGGCACCGGAAGCACGCCGAGCTGCGGTGGCAGCCCGCCGTGGTGGCGGATTGGATCGCCACCGGGGAATATCAGCTCAAGTTCGTCGTCCGCGCCGAGGCCGATCTGGCCGAGATCGAAACCATGGTCCGGGAGACCGACTGCGTCGTGCCGCCGGAAAATTTCCTCCTCATGCCGGAAGGCACGACGGTCGAGGCGTTGCGCGAGCGCAGCGGCTGGCTCGCCGAGCTGTGCAAGCAACGCGGCTACCGCTACGCCCCGCGCCTGCAGGTGGAGCTCTATGGCAACCGCCGTGGGACCTGAGCGGCCGCGGCCGGGCGTTCAGCAGGACAGCACGATCTTCCCGAACTGCGCCGAGGCTTCCAGGTGCCGGAGCGCGGCGTCCGCCGCCGCCAGCGGGAAGACCCGGTCCACCACCGGCACGATTTTCCTGGCCGCCACCAGCATCGTCATGCCGGCGAAATCCACCGGTGAGCCCATGGTGCTGCCCAGCACATTGATCTGGCGGAAAAAGCATTTGCGCAGGTCGAGGCCGGGAGGGTTGCCCGCAGTGGCGCCGAAGAACGCGATGCGTCCGCCGGGCCGGGTCAGCTCGATCAGTCTGGCGAAGTCCTCGCCGCCCGCGCTGTCGATGATGACGTCAAACGGTCCGCCCGCCGTCTGCAGGAGCTGCGCGGCCCACCCGGCCTCGCGGTAGTTCACGCCGCCGCTGGCGCCGAGCGCCTGGGCGCGGGCGAGTTTTTCCGCCGAGCCGGAGGTCGCCCAGACTTCGGCTCCGGCGGCCACGGCGAGTTGCAGGGCAAGGAGGGCGACGCCGCCACCGGTGCCGGTGATGAGGACGCGCTCGCCGGCTCGGAGCTGCGCCCGGGTGAAAAGCGCGCGCCAGGCCGTGAGCCCGGCCAGCGGCAGCGCGGCGGCCTGCTCCCAGGCGAGGTGCGCCGGCTTGGGCGCGAGGTTCGCCGTGGAGATCGCGATTTTCTCGGCGAAGGTGCCGGCATCAGGCAGGCCGAGGATGCGGAAGGCCGGGCCCTGCGCGCGCGGGTCCGGACCCCAGTCGAGCGCCGGATTGAGGATCACCTCGCGGCCGACCCACGCCTGATCGCCCGCGGCCCCGACCGACTCCACCACTCCGGCGCCGTCGGAGCCGAGGATCATCGGCGCCTTGATGCCGGCATACTGGCCGAGCTGGATCCACAGGTCGCGGTGATTCAGCGCGGCGGCCTTCAGCCGGACCACCGCCTGGCCGGGCGCGGCCACGGGATCGGGCACGGTTTGACAGGCGAGCGGCTGCTTGATGGCGGTGAAGACGGCGGCATTCATGGGGCCGGACGATGGGGAAATCCCGGGCCAACGCAACCGCGCAGCCCGGACGGGGAGAATGGCGAATGGACACACAGCAACGCGAAGAGAGGTCGGTGGCGCGCGCTGCTGGTCCGCCGAGCGTCTTGCCGCCCCGCGACTGATGCCAGGCCCGCCGGCGGGCGGTGGCCTGACCTTGGCCGCGTTGTTTTCCTGATCGGGGCTGCGCGGAGTTCCGTCCGCTCAGTGCGGGCCGTCGGCGTAGAGCAGGCCGTCGATCATGGTGCCGGTGCAGTGGCTGGTGTACTCGAAGGGGTCGCCGTCGTAGAGCGCGAGGTCCGCGTCCTTGCCCGCCACGAGCGAGCCGGTGCGCTCCGCGATGCCGAGCAGTCTGGCGGCATCGACCGTGATGCTGGCCAGCGCGGCCTCGGCCCCAAGCCCGTTGGCCGCCGCGACGGCGGCTTCGAGCAGGACCACGCGCGTCTTCGGCACGTAGTTCTCGTAACCGCTTTGCAGCGTGAACAGGATGCCGGCGGCCTTCAGTTTGGCCGCCGTCTCCACACTCAGGTTTTCCTCATCCTCAAAGCTCCGCGCCATGCTCGGATGCAAAATGACGGGAAAGCCGCTCGCCTTGATCTCCTGGAGCACCAGGGGGGCGTCGGCGCAGCCATCGAGGATGATCCGGAGGTGGAATTCCTGCGCCACCCGGAGGGCGGACAGGATGTCCTGCTGGCGCTGGGCGGTGATGAGCAGCGGCTGCGAGCCGTCGAAGGCGCGCAGCAGGGTCTCGTACTTGAGATCGCGCCCGGGGCGCTTGGACTCGTCCTTGGCCTCCCGCTTTTTCGCGTATTCCTGCGCCTTGATCAGCTCGGCCCGCAGCATGGCGACGGCCTTGGCGCGGGTGCCCGGTGATTTCTGGCCGGGACCGCCCGGACCTCCGCCCGGGCCGCCTTCGCTGCGGGCGAGGCCGCCGTTGCCCAGGGTGATGCTGGTCATGGCCGAAGCTCTGATCGCATCCGCGTCGGCCGAGCGGCCGGCGGTTTTCACGATCATCGTCTGGCCGGGCGACAGGGCTCCCGGGGCATGGCCGGTGTTGACGGTGGTGACGCCGAACGAGCGGACGTGCGCGACCAGGGCATCCTTCGCGTTGTAGGCGTCGAGGGCGCGCAACTCCGGCTGGAACGCGGCGGATTTTTCCAACACGTCCTGGTCCTGCGGTTGGTTGAGCAGACCGGACAGGCCGACCGTGGCGTGGGCGTCGATCAGGCCGGGCGTGACAACGGCGGCGTGCACCTGGCGGTACCCGGCGGGGATGGCCGTGGTGGCGGCCGGTCCGACGGCCTCGATCTTGCCGGCGCGCACGAGCACGACGCCGTTTTTCAGCGGGGCGCCGGCTGCCGTGAAGACGGTGTCTCCGGTGACGGCGAGGTTCTCGGCGCGGAGGGCGGAGGGTGCGAGGCAGGCCGTGAGCAGCACCGCCGAGATGATGACCGGCGGGACGAGGCGTCCCGGCCGGGGGAGCGGCTCACCGGGGCGGCTTGCGCCCGCTGAAATTGCGTTGGTGGAAAGCAGGGGAAGTTTCATTGGGTGTCTCCGTTGGCCGCGGCGATGAGGTCCCAGGCGGACGTGAAGCAGCAGAGGTGGGCGCGGCGCGGATCGCCGGCCCCGGCCCCGCCGACGGCATAGAGGTGATCCTGGGCATCGGTATCGTCGAAGACCTTCCGGCCCTCGATCCAGGTCTGGTCGACATGGGTGTAGGTGCTGAGCGGGTCGCCGGTGAGAACCACAAAATCGGCGGCCTTGCCGGCTTCGAGCGAGCCGACCCGTTTCTCGAGGCCGAGGATCTTGGCGTTGGCCAGCGTGACGGCGGCGAGGGCACCGGGGCGGGACATGCCCGCGCGGACGCCGAGGGCGGCGGAACGCAGGAAGCGGCGCGAGTCGCAGATCGGGTCGTCGGTGTGGAAACCGACGGTGACGCCGGCCTTTTCCAAGATCGCGGGCGTGCGCCAGTCGGCTTCGCGGGTCTCCAGCTTGCCGCCGGGGGAATCGATCATGATGACGGAGCAGGCGACGTGGGCGGCGGCAATCTCGTCGGCCACCTTCCAGCCTTCGCTCACATGGTGGAGGACGACGGGTAGCCGAATTCCTGGGCGAGGCGCAACACGGTGAGGATGTCGTCCGCCCGGTGCGTGTGGTGCTGTACGATGCGGCGGCCGTCGAGCACCTCGACGAGTTCCTCCAGCGCGAGGTCGCGCGGCGGCATTTTTTCCGCCTCGCCCTTGGCCTGCTCGATTTTCGCCCGGTACTCCTGTGCCTTGATGTACTGCTCGCGGACGAGGGCGGCGGACTTGGCGCGCGTGCCCGGGAAGGGCGCGGTGCGGATGGAGTTGGTGCCGTTGGCCATCTTGAGTCCACCGGCGTTCGAGCCGTCGGGCAGCTTGATGAGGAGGTCGTCGATGGTGCGGGCGGCGCGCAGCTTGAGGTAAAGGGTCTGGCCGCTGATGAGGTGGCCGGAGCCGGGCATGACGTTGACGGTGGTGATGCCACCGGCCCGGGCCTTGGCGAGGGAGGCATCGCGGACGTCGATCGAGTCGAGCACGCGGGCGTCCGGCTGGATCGGGCTGGAGCCGTCGCCGCCGCTGCCGGCACCGATGTGGCTGTGGGAGTCGACCAAGCCGGGCATGAGCACCTTGCCGGTGACATCGTGGATTTCGGCGCCGGGGGGAACCGCCACTGCGCCGGCCGGGCCGACCGCGAGGATCTTGCCGCCCTGGACAACGAGGACGCCCGAAGGGATGGGCTCGCCCGTGATGGGAATGATCTGCGCACCTTGGAAAACCAACAGCTTTTCCTGCGCGTGAACCCCGGCAGCCAGAAGCAAGGCGGCCGTCAGGGGTAACAGGTGACGGGATAACATAGGCCGGCGAAGCTAGCCGCGTCGCGGCCGCCGGCAATGGCAAAGCAGTAGCAAAGGCGGATCCCCAGTCCGGCAGGCGGAGCACTCGCACCTTGCGAATGGGCCCCGGCGGAAAGCTCTTGGCTCGGGGCACAAATTCCAAGAGCCGCTCGGCCGCAAACGAGATCAAGGCGGGTTAACCACGAATGGGGTTGGGCCGGCCGCCCTGCCCTCCGTGATGTTTTTCTCCGGCGATGTTTGGGAGTGTCTGCGGCCCGGAGCAAAAATCCTGCGGTCCGGATCGCGGTTTGACGCGCGGGCTGAAATGCAAACTGTGGCGCGCATGCCCGCCGCCCCGCCCCGCCGCCCCGCCAAGCTGCACTATGCCTGGATCGCGGCGGGCGTCACGTTCGTCACCCTGCTCGCGGCGGCCGGGGCCCGTGCGACGCCCGGCGTGATCCTGCTGCCGCTCGGCAACGAGTTTCAGTGGAGCCGGGCGACGGTTTCGTCGATCGTCTCGATCAACATTTTTCTCTACGGGCTCATCGGTCCGTTTGCCGCCGCGCTCTACCAGTGTTTCGGCCTGCGCCGGACGATGATGGCCGCCATGGCCCTGCTGGCGGCCGGATACGGCCTCTCCACGCTCGCCACGGCCTACTGGCACTTTGTGGTGCTGTGGGGCTTTGTGGTCGGAATCGGCTCCGGCATGGCCGCTTCGGTGCTCGGTGCCGCCGTGGCGACCAGGTGGTTCACCCAGCGGCGCGGGCTGGTGATGGGCCTGCTCACCGCCAGCACCGCCACCGGCCAGCTGATCTTCCTGCCCAGCCTGGCCAAGATCGTGACAACCCAGGGTTGGCGCGGGGCCCCAATCGTCGTGAGCGCCGCCACCGTGTTGGCGATCCCTCTGATCTGGCGTTTCATGCGGGATGATCCCGCGGAGGTCGGGCTGCTGCCCTATGGTGAGACCGACCCGACGCACGCGCATGCCGTCCCGGCCGGCAATCCGGCGAAGCGAGCCATCGATACCTTCTTGGAAGCGGTGCACCACCGCGATTTCTGGCTGCTGGCCGGCTCCTTCTTCGTGTGCGGTGCCAGCACCAACGGCCTCATCGGCACCCATCTCGTCTCGGCTGCGTATGACTGCGGCATCCCCGAGGTGCGCGCCGCCAGTCTGCTTGCCGTCATGGGCCTGTTCGACCTCGCCGGCACCACGGCCTCCGGCTGGCTCAGCGACCGTTACAACTGCCGGTACCTGCTTTTCGGCTACTATGGCCTACGTGGCCTCTCGCTCCTGTTCCTGCCTACCGCACTGCTCGGGCCCACGGCCGGGCTCGGAGTCTTCGCGGTGTTCTACGGGCTCGACTGGATCGCGACGGTGCCGCCCACGGTGAGGCTTTCCGCGGAGGTCTTCGGACGCGAGCGCGCCAGCATCGTGTTTGGCTGGGTGGTGGCGAGCCACCAGGTCGGGGCGGCGTTCGCCGCCTACACCGCCGGCGTGGTGCGCACCCAATCCGGCTCGTACGCCCCGGCATTCCTCGGTGCCGGGGCCCTGTGTGTGATAGCTGCCGTCGCGGTGTTGCCGATCGGCAAGGCCTGGGCCGGCACGCCTCAGGCCGCCAACGCCTAGGCCAACTCACCACTCCGCGCGGAAACCTGCGTGCGACGGCTGGGCGCCATCGTGTCGAAACCAAAGAGAAATCCGGCGAGCGCCGAGGTCAGCGACTACCACCGATGCGGTTTTTTGACCGGCTCCCGGAGATACTCAGCGCCGCAACTTCGCCCGCAGTTTCTTGATTTCCGGACTCACCGCGCCGCAGGTTCCCCCGCAGCCGGGCGGTTTTTTCCGGAGGAAAAAATGCCATCCCAGCAAAGCCGCCGCCAAGGCGACGAGGCCGAGGGCAAGGATAGTCTGGACGGAAGCGGACATCAGCAGGGAACCACGAATGGACACGAATGGACACGAATCAGCCCTGGCCACGGCCCCCGGTCATGGCCCAGGCACCACGGCCCGCATTGGTATGGATTCGGGTTCACGCGTGGTTTTCCTGCTAGAAACCCAAGGCGCGGCCGGCCTGGTAAACGAGGAAGCAGGCCACCCAGGCCGTGCCGGTCATGTAGGCGAGCTGAAAGAGCGGCCAGCGCCAGGAGTTGGTCTCGCGCTTCACCACGGCCACCGTGCTCATGCACTGCAGGGCGAAGACGTAGTAGATCATCAGCGACAGGCAGACGAGCGGCGTGAAGAGCTTTTTTCCGTCCGGCCAGGTGGCGGCCGCGAGGGCCGTCCGCACGGGCGTGACGTCGGCGCGCTTGCCCCCCGCGAAGCTCTCCACGTTGAAGACCACCGCGGTGGAGCTGACAAACACCTCGCGGGCGGCAAAGGAGGTGATGAGGCCGATGCCGATGCGCCAGTCGAAGCCGAGTGGCCGGATGACCGGTTCGAGCACGTGGCCGGCCTGGCCGGCGTAGCTGTGCGCGATCTGCTGGGCCGGCGTGGCGGCCGGATCGGGGTGCCGCGGGAAGGCGGTGAGGAACCAGAGCACGATGGAGATACCGAGGATGATGGTGCCGGCGTTCTTCAGGAAGAGCCAGGCGCGCTCCACCATCTGGCGGAAAATGTCCGGCAGCCGCGGCGGTTGGTAGGGCGGCAGCTCCATGATCATGAGCGGCGGCGCGCCCTGGAGCAGGGTGCGCTTGAAGAGCCAGGCGAAGCCGAAGGCGCCGAGCGTGCCGAGGGCGTACATCAGGGCCATGAGCCCGACCTTGCGGACGGCGGAGGCGGAGCCGGCCGGCAGCAGCGTGGCGATCATCAGCAGGTACACCGGCAGCCGCGCCGAACAGCTCATCAGCGGGGCGACGAGGATGGTGACCAGCCGGTCCTTGGCGTTGTCGATGGTGCGGGTCGCCATGATGCCGGGGATGGCGCAGGCGTAGGAGCTGAGCATCGGGATGAAAGATTTGCCGTGCAGCCCGACCCGGCTCATGGGCCGGTCCATGATGAACGCCGCGCGCGCCATGTAGCCGGTGCTCTCCAGCAGGCCGACGAAGAAATACAGGATCAGGATCTGCGGGAGGAACACCACAATGCCGCCCACGCCGGAGATGACCCCATCCGTCAGCAGGTCGCGCAGGTCGCCCGGCGCCAGGTGGGCGCGCACCCAGGAGCCGGCGGCGGCTACCCGGGCATCAATCCAATTCATGGGGTATTCCGCGAGCGAGAAGATGGAAAAAAAGAGCAGCGCCATGATCGCCGCAAACAGCACCCAGCCCCAGAGGGAGTGGATGACCACGCGGTCGATGCGGTCCGACACGGACGGGCCGTGGCCGCCGGGCCGGTGGATGACGCCGGCGCAGAGCTCGTGGATGGCCTGGTAGCGCGAGTGGATGAGGATGGCGGACCAATCGGTCCCCTCGCCCGCCCAGCGGGCGCGCCAGCCCGCCAGCTTTTCTCCGGTGGCCGGCTGGAGGGGCGTGGAGCCGGCCACGCGCACGGAATCGAAATCAGTCAGCAGCAGCAGGGCTTCGGCGCGGGCGATGAGCGGTGGCCGGCCATCGTTGGCCACGAGCGCGGCCTGCAGCTCGGCCACGGCCGCGGCAATCTCGGCGGGCACATCCCAGCAGTGCCGGGCCAGGGCCAGTTCCGTCCGGCTTATGGCCAGGCGCAGTTCCACCAGCCCCTTCCCGCGCACGGCTTCGCAGGGAATCACCGGCACGCCGAGCGTGCGCGCGAGCGCGCCGGGCTCGACCCGGACCCGGTCCTTGGCCGCCACGTCCATCATGTTCAGCGCCACGATCACCGGCCGGCCCAGGTCGAGGATCTGATGCACGAGGTAAAGGTTGCGTTCGAGATTGCTGGCATCGACGACACAGATGATCCGGTCCGGCTGCGGCGTATCTTCCCGCCGCCCGAGCAGGACGTCGCGGAGCACGGCCTCATCCGGCGAGCGAGAGGCGAGCGAATACGCCCCGGGCAGGTCGATGATCCGGATCGGCCGGCCGTGCTGGGAATACATCTCCCCGACTTTTTTTTCCACCGTGACGCCGGGATAGTTGCCGACTTTTTGGCGCAGGCCGGTGAGGGCGTTGAACAGCGTGGTCTTGCCGCAGTTCGGATTGCCCACCATGGCGTACACGGGGGTGCGTTCGCCGGAGAGGCCGCGCCGTTTCGGTCCGGCCGCCGCAATGTGGGTGGGCAGAATCATGACAGGGAGTGGAGGCCGCCGGCCGACCGGGAACAGGGCGCGACCGGGTCCATGGCATCACCGGGCGCCGGCGGGCAGCAACTCCACCAGAATGCAGAGGGCCGCACTGTGGTTCAGGGCGATCCTCGTCCCGTTCACCTGGCAGAGACTCGTGGTCAGCCCGGAAATTTTGGTCACCAAGGCCGCTTCGCCAAATCCCATCTCCCGGATGCGCTGGCAAAAGTTCTCGTCCCCCCGGATTTCGCAAATCCGCCCGGTCGCTCCCACGGGGAGTTGACAAAGAGGGGCGCGAGAGGGAGGGACGGTAGTCATTAAATGAGACTGAGTATCAGTATTGAAAGACAAAAAAGCTCCGGGTCAACCCTTGGTTGCAAGTCCCTCGGAGCTTTAAGCTTAGCTCTGGCGGCGCTTGATGGCCAACTGGACGCCGGAGTACCGGATGAGGCTTTGGAGGTGTTCCAACTGCTGCGGATCCATCTCCTTGGCTTCGCGGATTTCCTTTTCCGCACGCTTCAGGGCGGCCTCCACGGCGCTCTCGTCGATCTTTTCCTCGTTGATGGCGTTTTCCGCCAACACGCGGACGACGTCGCCGTCGATTTCGGCAAAGCCGGCACCGATCACGAGCCGGCTGGTTTCGGTGCCCTTGGTGACGCGGAGCTCGCCGTCCTCCACCTGGGTGAGCAGGGGAATGTGACCGGGGAGGATGCCGATTTCCCCTGCCAGCGTCGGGATGACAACGGAGTCGATGGTGTCGGAAAACACCTTGGCTTCCGGGGTGACGATTTCGAGTTTCAGGGGCATGGGGGAGAGAAGAATTCAGTGACAGGTTTCAAGTGTCAGGAGTGGAGCACTGGTGACTTGGCAACCTGTCCCTTGTTACTTTTTACCGGCGGCGGCCAGGACCTCGTCGATGCCGCCCT